>NZ_BLJH01000009.1:0-187078 GCF_009811895.1 Novosphingobium sp. TCA1
AAAAAGCAGTCTTGAATCAGAACCCGGCCCGCTTGGGAATCCCTTTTGTCAACACGGCCTAGAACCCGGGAGTCCGTTTGGAAATTCGCGGACGGACAGCAGCGGCGGCTATCTGGAATTTCTCCTGAAATCTGCCATTCCGGTCACGCCGACATGGCAGACGGTAGCCCGGAACGATAAGGTGGGTTTCACACTGAAGAAGATACCACCCGATGCGCTTGCCGATCCGAAACTATCTTGAGACGTCACTCACGATTTTTATCGAACCAATCTGCGACCAATATGAAGTCCCGCCCGGTGGGGAAGCCGTTGTCACCCTTGACGATGGACACCCTCATTCCATTGACGTGCACCCAGACAATTGGGTGTCGATATGGAACGAGGGAGATAGCTGGCCGATTGTTGAAATATTCGACAAGCACCAATTTTCGGTTTCGCCAAAGGCTTCGTAAACGCAAAGTTGAACGGTAGCTTACCCGACCTTTCCGACTTTGAGGGCGCCTAAGTCGAGAGCCAAGTGCGGTCGGTCGTTCAGTCGAATGGCGGCTTTTCAGGATTTCAACCTGAACGCTGGCTGTTAAAAGTGTCGACATTGCCAACATACAGATCTTCTGATCTAAAATGATTAATAATACTATATGGGTGGAATAATGGATTGTCTGAATGACCAAATTCAAAACAGCTGATAGGTTTACCTATAGCAAAATAAAAAGAGCGGCGTTGGATGCTCTTTTCGATTTCAGCAGAGATTTGGGCGTTGTTAAAGGCAGACCGCATATACAAGTGGTCGGAATGGTTTCAGATTGTTACGAACATAGGTTCGAGAAACCTGTTGAAGACATAATGTGGCTCTGTGCACTATATATCATTTCAGGGAATTGGTACGAAGAGCCAAGCAAAGTGATTAAACAGGAAATTGAGGGTCATCTTAGAAAATACGGAATCGATGAGCTACTCAAGGACATTCCTGTCGATGAGGCTTCAGAATTAAGGCGGGATTTAGAGATCCTCAACTTTATCGATCGAGAGAAATTCTCGAGACCACAGTGTTGAAATATCAACGATATCCCCCAACCTTTCCGGCTTTGAGGGCGCCAGGAGCGGTCGGCCGTTCAGTGGAAGGTCGGGTTTTCAAGAATTTAATCTGAAACCTGCGTTTCCGGACAGGTCAGTTAGTGCAAAGTCGGTGCATCAGAATACTGGAGGTATTCGTGGACGAACTAATGCAAGACGTTCAATCGGCGGCCGAGCGAGCTGTTTCAATGTCTCAATCGCGCCTTGGTGGAACATTGGATTACTCGATTTCAAGCTTTCCGCTAGTCGAGGAGATGCTTGCCGAGGCTCATCAATATGTTGGGGAGCTCGGTGCACCAGAGATCGATGGTCTGGTCGGCTCCGTAGGTAGCTACCTGCTCGAATCTGTCCGTCGAGCGAAGGGTGGAACCTATAACTGGTTTGCGGATAAGGGGCAGCCCGTGCTCATCGTTGGTGAGCCTGACTTTCATGTCGCACTTGCCACATGGGACAAGGTGCGAGGTCGGCTCATGGGTGATGTTGGCGACAACATCCCCTTCCATATGGGTGGCTTTCTGGATCGCGCCAATCAGGCACGGCCAGGCGATAGAGTGCTGTTCATTTGATGCATCCTTTAGGTCCGCTTTCCCCAACTTCTCTGCTATTCCGCCCGCCCAAGGGTCCACAAAGCAGAAGTTCATTCAGGGTGGAATTTGTCCACGCGGCCCAACAACATTGACAACACGACGACCGCCGCCTAGCCGGTGGGCATGAGGAGCATGCCCACCCTTGCAGGAAGCTATTACTACCGCTGATCGGCGGTGGGTATCTTGTCGTTCTCAACCGCTGCGTGACCAGCGGTTGAACTCTCCCCGGATAGACCAAGGTTGCGCCAGCCCATTCGGAAAGGCCTCTGGTCGTGAAGTTCGTGGAAGGCAGTCAATCGCACAAATCGCCTGTGACAGGGCTCCCTAAAACCCTTTCGCTGGGCATCGTCGGGTACGGCGCCTTCGGGCAGCTTTCGGCGCGCTTTCTCCGGCCCTGGTTCCGCATCCTCGCGCACGATCCGCAAGTAACGGAATCGCCGGTCGAGGGGGTCGCCATGGCCGATCTATCCGCCGTCTGCCGCTGCGATATCGTTGTGATCGCGGTCCCGCTCTCCGCGCTCGTCCAGGCCTGCCGCGCGATGGCGCCCCTGCTGCGGCCGGGCACGCTGGTCATGGACGTCTGCTCCTCCAAGGTGCTCCCCGCCGAAATCCTGCTGCGCGAACTGCCGCCCCATGTCGATCTTCTGGCGACCCACCCGATGTTCGGCCCCCAAAGCATCGGCGCCGGCATCGGCGCCGGCACGAAAGGCCTGAAGATGGTGCTCTGCCCGCTACGTGCCCCCGGCGCAAAGCGCGTCGCGGCCTTCTTGCGCGCACGGTTCGGCCTGTCGATCCTTGTCGCCAGCCCCGAGGAGCACGACCGCGAAGCCGCCTTCACGCAGGGCCTTACCCACCTGATCGCCAAGGCCCTGTTGCGCATGGACGACTTGCCCGGCCGCATCACCACGCGCAGTTTCGACCTTATCCGCCAGGCCGTGGAGATGGTCCGCCACGACGCACCCGGCGTCAGCCACGCCATAGAGACCAACCCTTATGCGGCGGGCGCGCGAAGCCGGTTCTTCGCGGAGATGGATGCGGTGCGCCGCGAGTTGGGATCAGCCTGACAGCCGGGCGCGCAAGTCCGCCTCGGTGACGATCTCGATCCGCACGCCCGCGCCGCGAAGCTCTTCGGCCTTGCGGTGCTGGGCATCGGCGGTCACCCAGCGCCCGTAAGTCTGACGCGCGCTGATCACCAGCATGGTCGTGGTGGTGCCCACGCCCGAGACGATGCGTGCGCCCGCCCCGGCCAGGAACTGGGCGAGCGTGCCGTCGCGCGCCTCGCCCAGAATGGCGATGCGCTGCCCCTTCAGCGGACCGACTTCGGCAGCGGGCGGCGCCTTGCCCGCCTTTCCGGGCTTGGCCATCCAGCCCTGCAGGTCGATCCCGGTCTCCTCGATGGCCCTGACGATCACCATGCCCGCCGCCCGCGCATCGCTGAGCGCGTCGTGGTGCCGGTGCCTGAGGCCGAGGTGGCGGGACAGGACGTTCAGCCTGTGGCTGGAAAGCTGCGGCCAGGCCCGCTTGGCCACCCGCACGCTGTCCAGCCAGGTCGTCTCGATCGAAGCGAGGTCGCCGATCCGGCAGGCCGCCGCCAGCGCCCCCTTGTCGAACCCGGAATGAGCGACGGTGACGCGACCGCTCAGGTGACCGGCGACGACCGCATGGATATCGCCGAACGTGGGTTTGCCCGCGACATGCTCCGGCGAAATGCCGTGGATGCGGATGTTGAAGGTGGAGAATTCGTCGCGCGGATCGACCAGCGTCTCATAGGCGAACGTCTCGCGGCCTTGCCGGAAACCGACGATGCCGATCTGGCAGATGCTGCTGACGCGCGCGCAGGCCGTCTCGACGTCGATGACGACGAAATCGGGTTCTTCCAACCCGGAAACGTCCTGAAGGGAATCCGATAGCTTCATGGGCGGCGGATCTAGCAGCGTGTCTTCGTCAGGGCGAGAGGTTCACACCTCCACCGCCAGATCGTCGAAATCGGCCAGGGTGCCGCCCGCGGCGATCAGCTTCTCGTAGTCCTCGTGGCGCCGGGCATCGATGCGGGTATTGCTGACCCCGCGCTTCCAGTAACCGGCGATGGCCACGTCCTGCCGCGCCATTCCCATGGTGGTAACGAAATGCTGCCGAATGGCGCGCATCTCGCTGCGCTCTCCCGCGCCCCAGACGATATGGCCGCGCGGATCTTCCAGCGCCCGGGCGCGCGCCAGCAGCGGCTCGCGCGGTTCGCCCGGCTGCGCGGGATCGATGCGGTGCAGCGTCAGGCCGGGCACGCGGGGCAGTTCCGCAAAGGCGGCGGGATCGGCGGCGACCACCCAGCCGGTACCCGCCATGCCATGCGGCCAGGACTTCAGCATCGACCAGAGCGCCGGGATCGCCGTTTCATCGAGGAAAAGCGCGATCTTGCGCTTTTCGTCCTGCGGCTCGGGAATACCGACATGGGGACGCGGGCCGGTCAGCGCGAAGCGATCGCCCTGCTGCAAGGCCGCGCTCCACTGCATCATCGGGCTGGGATCGTCATGAAGAACCACATCGAAAGTGAAGATCCCGCTTTCCGCATGATAATCGCGCACGGTGTATATCCGCGAAATTCCGCCGAACTCAGGCCCCAGATGAATGCGGAAGGCCACGTTCGGCAGCGACCAGTTCGGGTCGTCCACCCATTCCTCCAGCCTTGCCGCGATACGCCGCACGGACGGGAGCGGCTGCGTGACATCCGTGACGGCTACCGAGACCTCGTGCAGTTCACGGTCGTGCTCCGCCTCGCGCAAGGCGCCCGGCTGAGAGGCCTTGCCGGAGCGCCGCGTGGTATTGTCGGTGGAAGCCATCGGGGTATCCATTTCACAAGTCTGAGGAATTGCGGAAAAGCGCGCAGCTGTAGACCGGCCGTCCCAGCGTCAGCACGCGGTATAGGAAGGCGATCGCAGCCGACGCCGCGCCGCAGTGGCGCGCCACGTCGTAAGTCTCCGCCAGCCGCAGTTCGGGTACGGCGCGGCTCACCTCCTCGGGCCGCCGGACGCCCCAGGAGAATTTCGCGCCCGTCTTCGAGACGCTGGGGTGCCGGTGGGACTGGGCGACCATCAGCGGCGAGGCCAGATCCAGCGCCAGCCAGAGCGCCGATCCGCGCACGACCGCCTTGGCCGCCAGGGCCTGCAACCAAGAAAGCGCGCGGATCGGATCGAGGTACATCGAAACCCCCTCCGCCACGACCAGAACGGGGCGGCCTTCCTCCCATCCGACACTGCCGCTCCAGGCCCCCACATCAGTGGCATCCGCCGCCAGCGCGCGCACGTTCGGCAGGGCCGGGACGAGCGCATTGCGCAGGGCCACGACTTCCGGGAAATCGAGGTCGATCCAGTCGATCCCCGGCGGCGGAGACAGCCGGTTGGCGCGGGTGTCCAGACCCGACCCGACCGACAGGATCAGGCCGTGCGGGTGCTCCTGGATGAATTCGGCGACGACGCCGTCCAGCCACTGGCCACGCACCACCGAACCGCGCATGCTGGCCTTGTCCCCGGCGAAGCGATCCGGGTCGAAGGCGAGCGCTTGGCCCACCGCTTCGGCGGCGGGATCCACGAAATGCAGATCCGGGTTCTGCCGCGCCGCCGTCAGCCGCGCGGCCAGGGTGATGAGCAGGGTTTCCGGCACCCCGCTGAGTGTTGACGTGTCTTGGCCGGTCATCCGGTCTGGCAGGGAAGCGATCTGGTTCATGGCATCATCCGATATTGCGTCATGCAGGCTCGCTGATCATCGATTGAATTGCAAGTGATTATCAATAGCATATTTGCCATCAGGCTCATCGCTTCGTCGGCGCTGCTTGCGAATCCGTGTCGTATACCATAGGGGGGTAGCCTATGGCTCATCTGACCGAGAACAACGAAGCGCTGGTGATGCGCGTGCGCCGCCTCGTGGGGCAATTGCAGGCGGTGGAGCGTGCGCTCGTTTCCGGGGAGGACTGCGCGAAGACCTTGCACCTCGCCGCCGCCGTGCGCGGCGCGGTCAACGGGTTGATCGACGAATTGATCGCCGATCACGTGAAGGCGCACGTCTCCGCGCCGGACCTTACACAGGCCGAGCGGGACGAAGGCGCCGAAGCCCTGATCACGGCGATCCGCCGCTACGCGAAATGATGCAGGCCTGAGGAACGGACATGGCTACTCTTCCTGAATTCGCCCATGAGCATGACTTTCTCGGCGCCGCACACGACGCCAATGCGCGGCGGACCTTGTGGGTCGTGCTGCTGACGGCCGCGATGATGGTGGCCGAGATTGTCGCGGGCTACGTCACCGGCTCCATGGCGCTGCTGGCGGACGGGTTCCACATGGCGACCCATGCCGGAGCGCTGGGCGTTGCGGCACTGGCCTACCGCTATGCCCGGCGCCACAGCCGCAACCCCGCCTTCAGCTTCGGCACCGGCAAAGTGGGCGACCTCGCCGGGTTCGCCTCGGCGCTGGTGCTGGCGCTGATCGCGCTGGGGATCGGCGTGGAATCGGCGCTGCGCCTGTTCGAACCGACCGCCGTGGCGTTCGGAGAGGCGACCGCGATCGCTGTCGTCGGGCTGGCGGTCAACGTGGCAAGTGCCCTGCTACTGTCGGGTGATCACCATTATGGCCACCATCATGACCATGACCATCATCATGGGCACGGTCATCATCATGGTCATGGCGACAACAACTTGCGCTCCGCCTACGTCCATGTCCTCGCCGACGCGCTGACGTCCGTGCTGGCCATCGCCGCGCTGCTGGCGGGGCGCTACCTCGACTGGGTCTGGCTCGATCCGGTCATGGGTATCGTCGGTGGGGTGGTGATCGCGCGCTGGGCCTGGACGCTGATGAAGGACACCGCCTTCGTCCTGCTCGACCGCACCGACACCCATATCGCAGAGGAAGTGCGCGAAGCCGTGGAAGGGCCGGGCGACGCACGGATAACGGACCTTCACGTCTGGCGCCTGGGTCCCGAAGCCCATGCCGCGATCGTCGGCGTGGCCGCCCAAGGCTCCGAGGTGGACACGGCCGAACTGCGCCGCCGTCTGGCCCCGGTCCACGAACTGCGCCACCTCACAATCGAGCGGCACTGATTATCGTCAGCCTTCCTGCTGCTTGATCCAGTCGATGCCCCGGCGCAGCAGATCGTAGAATACCGGCAAGTCCCAGGCGCAGCGATCGACCGTCGGCCACCAGTCCAGCATGGGCTGGAGATCGTAATGCCCCCGGCAATGGCCGAGCGTGTTGTAGAGCACCGCGCCCTTGCCGTGACGCTTGATGTACATCACCGGATGCGTGCCGGGGGCCTCGGCCGCCTCCACGAAGCCGGTGCCTTCCTCTGTGCATTCGGTTTCCAGCAGCACGTGCAACGCGCCGTGGCATTCCATGTGGTAGAGTTCGTCGGTCGTCTCGAACGGTTCGATCCCCGCCACCAGCGGGTGGCCGGGATCCGCCACCGTCACCGTATAGGGCGCGATCGGCGGGTGGCTGACGAACTGGCTGCCCAGCAGGTCCATGAACAGCGGCGCCCAGCGCGGCGCGTCCCAGAGGCCGTTTTCCAGCAGGCGCAGCACCGAATTGGTGCCGTGAAGCGCGTACCAGCGTCCCCCGGCTGAAAGCCAGTCGCGCAGCACCTCCTGTGCCGCCAGCGATGGCGTAACGTCGCAGGTATAGGTGATCAGCACGGAGGCCGAGCGGATAGCGTCGAGGTTCTCGTAATCCTCGAACACGCGGGTGCGTACCGAAGGATCCTCGGCCAGCAGCTTCAGCAGTTCCAGCCGGGCGAAGTCCATGTCGTGCCAGACACCGCCGCAGATCAACACGCAGTCGATACGCGGCGGGCGGCTTTCAGCGGTTTCGCTCATGCGGTCAGGCCATCCCTTCGGGCGTGGTCTGGCCCAGTTCGCCATCGATGTACTTCATCAAAGTATCCTGGAACTGGCGGATGCGGATTTCCTGATAGTTGCCCAAGTTCACCTTGCCCGTCTTCGAGGCATGCAGGCCCTCCTGAACGAAGGGCAGGTTGTCCATATCCTGTTCGAACACATCGCCCAGAATGCCCAGTTCCGGCGCCTCGGTCCATTTCTGGTCCAACCGCAGCATCTTCAGCGGCGCGCCGCGCGGGATCGGCTGGCCCTTGGGAATGCGCGCCAGAATGCGAACTTCCATTACGCACGTGTCCGGCGTCCTGCCCGGCAGCCAGTTGTAGACGATATTGGGCATGTACCCGCCCCAGGGCGCGAAATTGGGGAAGACGTTGTAGACCAGCGCGTCCAGCAGCTCCGCGTCGGTCGCCTCGGCATGGTCGTAGCCGGTGCTCTCGGTATAGGCGGCGCGCATCGCCGCCCCCAGCGCGGCGCGGGCGGTGACGCCTTCGGGCACCTGGATCGCCATGGGATTGGCCGAGGCCTCACCCTCGTAATTGTCGCCGGAACGGCCGTTGTACTTGATGAACTCGTCGACGATCCACTGCTCGCCCTGTCCCTGCTCGATATGCGGGCTCATCACGCCGAAGGGGACGAGGTTGACGTTCACATTGTCGCCCCAGGTCCAGTAGGCGGCGTTGGAATCGCCGGTGAAGGGCAGCAGTTGCGGGTGGGTGACGATGGTGTGCCAGGCCTCCATGAAGGCCTCCATCACCACTTTCCAGTTGGCCGGCACTTCCTTGGCCACGCGCATGACGCTGGCGCATTCCTCATGCCGCCAGCGCTTGAAATGCTCGGGCAGCGGGGCCAGGAATTCCTCAAGGCTGGGGCCGCCCTTCTCCTCCCGGATGAAGACATAGCCTGCCCAGCGGCCCACTTCGGCCTCCGGCAGATCGAGGTTCTGTTCCGCCAGATGCGGAAAGTCCCACTGGCACGGCATGGAATCGAAGCTGCCGTCCTTCTTCCAGGCGAAGCCGTGGAACGGGCAGACGAACTTGTCCGCATGGCCTTCCTCGGTGCGCAGCTTGCGGCCGCGATGAAGGCAGACGTTGTGCATGGCCCGGATCGATCCATCGTCCTGCCGGCTGACGAGGTAGGACCGGCCCGCGTTCTCATAGACGATGAAGTCGCCGGACTCCGGCAGGTCTTCCTCCCGCGCCACGAACTGCCAGACGTAGGGCCACATCCTCTCCCGCTCCAGCTTCGCGAATTCGGCGCTGGTGTAGCGGGCGGCGGGGATCGGGTCGGACCCGCGATAAGTGTAGCTTTCCTGCGTCAGGATCGCGGGGGCCGCCCGCGAATCCTGCGCCATGAGTTCGGCCCAGCTGATGCCCTCGCTGCGGTCTTCTCCCAGCGTGGAACCCAATTCGGGGTCTCGTTCGGCCATGGCTCCTAGGTCTCCCAACCTGTTTCGTTTTTCCCTGTTTGGGGCATGTCTGGACCGGAGGGAAGGCGAAGTCACCTTGCTCTAATCATAGGTTGCCCCCCGGCGAAGATCGGCCATGTTCGAAAACAACGCATAAGACGGGAGAATGCCGTGAAGCGGCTTGAAGGCAAGGTGGCGCTGGTCACCGGAGGCACGTCCGGCATCGGCGCGGGTGCGGTGCGGCGGCTCTGCGCGGAAGGCGCGCGCGTCATATTCACCGGATCCAACCGCAGCGCCGCGGACGAGGTCTGCGCCGCGACCGGGGCCGAATTCGTCAGCCACAACGTGCGTGACGGCGCCGCGTGGGATGCGCTGTCCGCCCGGATCGCCGCCGACCATGGCCGCCTAGACTTCGCCTTCGCCAATGCCGGCACCGAGCACGGCGACGGCAGCGTGGAGGATATCACGCTGGAGGGCTGGGAAAACGTCATCGGCGTCAACCAGACCGGCGCGATGCTCACCGTGCAGCACGCGATGCGGCTGATGGCCCGCAACCCCGACGGCGCGGCGGGATCGATCCTCGTCAACTCCTCCATGAACGCGCACCGGGCGATGGGCAATTTCGTGGCCTATTCGGTGTCGAAGGCGGCGGTCGTCGCGCTGGTGAAATCGGCGGCGGTCCACGCGGGCAACCGCAAGTACCGCATTCGCGTCAACGCGATCCTGCCCGGCGTGGTGGAGACCGCGATGATCCGCAACCTGATCGAAACTTCCGGCGATCCGGCGACCACCCGCGCCGCCTACGAAGGCATGTCGCCGCTGGGCCGCATGGCGCAAGTGGACGAGATCGCCGGGCTGGTGGCGTGGTTCGCATCGGACGAATCGCAGTTCGTCTCCGGCAGCGAATACGTGATCGACGGGGCAACCACGGCAGGGATGATGGGCGTATGAGCGATCTGGGTTCGCAGCGGCTGAAGGGCCGCGTGGCGCTGGTTTCGGGGGGCCTTCGCGGCATCGGCCTGGCCTGCGTGGAACGCTTTCTGGCCGAAGGCGCGGAAGTGGTGCTGACCGATCTGGAGGCGCAGGATAGCGCGCTTGTGGGTGAGACGCTCGGCCGGCTGGGTCAGGCGGCCAGCTATGTGCAGGCCAACGTCACCAGCGAGGATGACTGGCAGGTAGTGCTGGATGCCGTGACCCAGCGGCATGGAAAGCTGCACATCCTGGTCAACAACGCGGGCATAGACCTGACCGGCCCGGTTGCCGAAACCTCTCTGGAAGGCTGGCGGCGGATCATGAGCATCAATGTCGACGGCGTGTTCCTTGGCGTGCGCACTTTCGTGCCGCTGATGGCCGCAAGCGGCGCGGAGGTGCCGGGCGGTGCCTCGATCATCAACGTCAGTTCGATCATGGGCCTCGTCGGCATGAGCGAGGTTTCGGGGTACAACGCCAGCAAGGGCGCGGTGCGGCTGTTCACCAAGTCCATCGCGCTGGAATTCGCGGGCAAGCAGATGCCGATCCGCGCCAATTCGCTGCATCCCGGCTTCGTGATGACGCCGCTGCTGAGGGAAGGCTTCCAACGCTGGGTGGACAAGGGCGTCGCGGAAAAACCGCAGGATCTGGTCGATCTGATGTCCGGCAAGACGCCGATGGGCCGGCTGGCCGAACCGTCCGAACTGGCCAGCGCAGTGTTCTTCCTCGCTTCCAGCGACAGTTCCTACATGACCGGCGCGGAGCTGGTCGTGGATGGCGGCTGGACCGCGCAGTGACGATGCGTGGCGCCCTGTTTGCTGAGGGTCACAGGTCCGGTGTGACCCTTCGACAAGCTCAGGGTGAGCGGGGTTTGTTTGATGCGCCCAGTTCCGTTCAGCGGGAGCGGCGCTTGCTAGATACGCCCAAGCGGACCTTGTTCGATCCCCCCAGTCCCGCTCAGGCTGAGCTTGTCGAAGCCCCCCGCGCGCAGGGCGCGAACATAGAGGAACACGAAGCATGACCGCACCTTCACCCGGCGCCCTCCCCGACACCATCGCCGTCGTCACCGGAGCCGCAGGCGGCATCGGACGCGAGATCGTGAAGGCCATGAAGGCCGCCGGCGCCACCGTGATCGCCACCGACCTGAAGGACGACGCCGCGATCGAAGGCGCGGACCACTATCTGAAGCACGACGTCACCAGCGAGGGCGACTGGCGCGCGGTGGAGGCGCTGGTGCGGGAAAACTACGGAAGGCTGGACGTGCTGGTGAACAACGCCGGCTTCTCGATCGTCACCAAGTTCGAGGATACGCCGCTTTCCGAATTTCACCGGATAAACGCGATCAACGTCGATTCCGCCATCATCGGCACGCAGATCCTGCTCGATCTGCTGAAGGCCGGGGGCAAGGCGCGCAAGGGCGGGGCTTCGGTGATCAACTTCTCCAGCGTCGGCGGCCTGCGCGGTGCGGCCTTCAATGCGGCCTATTGCGTCAGCAAGGCGGCGATCAAGATGCTGTCCAAGTGTCTGGGCGCCGAATTCGCGGCGCTGCAGTACAACATCCGCGTCAACTCGGTGCATCCCGGCGGGATCGAGACGCCGATGCTGGCATCGATCATGGACCGCTACGTCGAACTCGGCGCCTCGCCCTCGCGCGAGGCTTCGCTGGCGGCGATGAACACCACCCACCCCATCGGCCGCCTCGGCCGGCCAGAGGAAATGGCGGGCGGCGTGGTCTTCCTTGCCAGCGAGGCATCCAGCTTCATGACCTGCGACGAACTGGTGATGGACGGAGGCTTTAGTCAGGTCTGATTTCATGAGGCCCTGAAGAGGCCATCGGGAGAGAGACAATGAGCAACAAGGCATACGATCTCGTCGTGCTCGGTTCGGGCGCGGCGGGGCTGACGGCTGCGCTGACCGCGGCCGAGCATGGCGCGAAAGTTCTCGTGGTCGAAAAGGGGCAGAAGCTGGGTGGCACTTCGGCGTGGTCCGGCGGGCAGATCTGGATTCCCTGCAATCCGCACCAGCAGGCCTTCGGCAAGGAGGACAGCCGCGAAAAGGCGCTGACCTACCTCGCCTCCATGTCCAACGGGCTGATCGAGCCGCAGATGGCAGAAGCCTATATCGACGGCGGGGTCGAGATGGTGGCCTTCCTTGAGGACCGCACGCCGGTGAAGTTCATGGTGGTGCCCGATTTCCCGGACTACCACCCCGAACAGCCCGGCGCGGCATCGCGCGGGGGGCGCACGCTGGAATGCGCCGTCTATCCCTATGGCGACCTCGGCGAATGGCGGGACCGGGTGGAGGTCTCCCCCTATTACTGGCCGCACGTCTACTTCACCGTGGGCGAAACCTCGCTGGCGCAGGCGGTGCCCGATCCGCTGGACCCTGCCGAAGCCAAGCGCCGGGCGGACAATGACGAGCGCGGTCTGGGCCACGCCCTCGTCGGCCGCTTGCTGCGCGGCTGCCTGGACCGGGGCGTGGAATTCCTGCTGGGCACCGGCGGCAGGGAACTGCGGATCGAGGACGGCATAACCAAAGGCGTGGAACTGGACGACGGCACCCTGATTGACGCGCCTAACGTCATGCTGGCGACCGGCGGCTTCGAACATAACGAGGCGTTCAAGGCCGCCTTCCTGCGCGGCCCGCTGACCTCTCCCGTCTCGATCCGCACCAATACCGGCGACGGGCTGCGCATGGCGATGAAGGCCGGCGCCATGCTCTCCTCCATGCGGGAAGCGTGGTGGATGCCGGTGGTGGAGGCCCCGCTCAACGAAATGGGCCGGATGCTGTTCACCGGGGAACGGACACTGCCCGGCACCATCATGGTCAACCGCACGGGCAAGCGCTTCACCAACGAAGCGGCGAACTACAACGCCTTCGGCGCGGCGTTCCATGTGCAGGACCTCAATTCCTGCTCCTGGGCCAATCTCCCGGCCTGGTGCCTGTTCAACCAGGCGTTTTACGACAAGTGGGGCTTCCTCGACACGCAGCTGATCGGCGTGGGCGACGGCGAACATAAGCGCGAACCTGCCGAGTGGATCGCGCGCGGCGATACCCTGGCCGAACTCGCCGAAAAGCTGGGCATTCCGGCAGGCGCGCTGGAGGCCACGGTCGAACGCTGGAACGAGATGGTCGACGCCGGCAAGGACGAGGACTTCGGCCGGGGAGACAGCTACTACGACCTCTATTGGGGCGATCCCGACAACAAGGGCCGCAAGGAAGCGACGCTCGGCAAGATCGAGGGCGGGCCCTACTACGCCGCCGAGGTCAAGTCCGGCGCGCTGGGCACGAAGGGCGGGCCGAAGACGGACACGCTCGGCCGCGTGCTCGACGTGGACCTGAAGCCGATCGAGGGCCTCTATGCGGCGGGCAATGCCATGGGATCGATGATGGGCATGACCTACGGCGGCGGCGGCGGCACGCTGGGGCCGGGCATGGTCTTCGGCTACCTTGCGGGCCGCCATGCCGCACAGCGCAATGTCGGCGCGGAAAGCACGGTAGCGGCATGAGCGAGCCTCTCCCCGGCGTGATCGGCGTCCACCACATCGGCGTCTCGGTGCCCGATCTGGCCAAGGCGCGGCACTTCTACCTCGACATTCTGGGTGCGGTGGAGGAAGTGGAGCCGCTGCGCTGGGCGGACAATCCCTTCATCGACCAGATCGTCGCCCTGGAAGGCAGCGCGGCGGAGCAGTTCTTCTGCCGTCTGGGCAATGTGCAGATAGAATGCTTCGAATATTCTGCCCCGAAGCAGAGCCAGCCGCAGGATCCGCGCCGGGGCGTCAACGAATACGGCTATACGCATATCGCCCTGCAAGTGGAGGACCTTGCCGCCGTTCACGAGCGGATCGTGGCGGCGGGACTGCCCGTCCACGCCCCGCCCGAACTGGCGACGATCACCACCGACGCAGACGGCAGCAAGCACGGCTATTCGGGCACTTATTGCCGGGACTTCTTCGGCAACGTCTTCGAAATCCTGGAAATCCACGAGACGCCGCTGATCCGGCCGATTGCCTGAAAGGACCCCAGATGCGCATCATCGTGGCCGGAACGCTCCGCTTTGCGGGCGACGACGCCCTCTGCGCCGCCATCATCCGGGGCGGCGCGCAGCACATCGCCTCCAGCCGCGAGGAGCCAGGCTGCACGGCCTACAACTGGGCGGTCGATCCGATCGATCCCGGCGTGATCCATGTCTACGAGGAATGGGACAGCGAGCGCGACTTGCTGGGCCACTTCGCGCATGCCTCCTATGCGGCAATGCGCGCGCATCTTGGCGAATACGAGCTGACGGGCTTTGCGGTGCAGATCTATTCCGTCGCCGGGATCGAGCCGGTCTATGACGAAGAGGGCTGGCCCCGGAAGGAGATTTTCGGGGTGACGCTGTAAGGCTCGCGGGGCCCGAGATCGCCTCTTCATCCCTCCGGCGGGATGAGAAAGTCCATCGTATAGCGCGCGGCCTTCCAGCCTGCCCCCACCCGCACCACGTCAAAATAATAGCGCCCGTGAACGGTCACCTCGCCCCCTGCCTTGTAACGCGCCATCCCGGTAACGTAAGCACGCACCGAGGCCCGGTCGCCCGCATAGGCGGTGATCGCGAAGTTGCTGAGGTAATGCGCCTGGGCCGCCATCGCCGCGAAGGTGTCCTCGAAGAAGCGGCGGATCGCCGCATGGCCTTGCAGGCTCGGAAAGCCGATGTCCGAAAGATCGAACACGGCATCTTCCACGAAAAGCGCCAGCAGCCCTTCGATGTCGTGAAGACCGTCCAGCCCGTAGGCATAGGCCACCAGCAGGTCCTCGATCGCCAGCCGATCCTCGACAGGGCAGGAATTCACCCCTGCACCATGTCGTTCAGCAGTTCGTGGAAGCGCTGCACGCGCTTTTCCTGACCCGGGAGGATGCAGCCCTTGAACCCGCGCGAATTGAGGCCCTGCTGTTGGCTGGTGCCGATGGACAGATCCTGATCCGCCACGAAACCCACCGAAACGCCGTCTCCATAGACCGAGTGGCGCGCAATGGCATCGTGACGCAGCGGCACCGTGCCGAGCGGCGTTTCCACCTCGCGCATGCCCGCAATCGGCGGATAGAGGCACCAGTGCTGGAATACGCACTTCTCGGGATCGGTGGGATGCGGTTCGGTCCGCAGCACCTGCAACTGTTCTGGGCTCATCGTCAGCGTCAGGTTCGGGAACAGCGTGCAGTGGAAGTAATCGACCAGTTGCTGGTCGCTCATCTGCGCATAATTGACAAAGCCCCGTTCCGGCCCCAGCCGCCGCTTCGCCTCGATCACCGCCGCGCGCAAGTCTCCGGTATGGCCTGCATAATCGGCCGGATCGATGCCCCAGGCCTTGGCGATCTGGTTCAGCGGCGCAGGCACTTCGGTAGTGTGATAGTCGACGCGGGTGGTCGCCTGATGGCCTTTCATCCACATCGAGTTGTGGCCCGACGGATACATCTCGAACAGCGTATCCGGCAGCCCGTCATTGATGAAGGTCGCCAGTTCCGGGTGGATGGTGGGCAGGTGGTAGCTCTCGTTGAAATTGTCGCGGATGATCTTCCAGTTGAATTCGCAGTCGGCCGAGAGGTTCAGCACGCGTACCCAGTTGTCGATGCCGTAACCGGCCAGGCGCTCCGGGAAAGGCGCAAGCCATTCGTGCAGCGGCGCGACATCGTCGTCCATGCACCAGAACACGAAGGGTCCCCAGGTCTCGCAGCGCAGTTCGGACAAGTGGACTTTGCCGCAGGGGCTGCCGCCCTCGAAATCGTCCGGGTCCTGCACCTTGATCAGGGTGCCGTCGAGGTCGTAGGTCCAGTTGTGATAGCCGCAGGTGATGCGCGGCACGCTGGTGACGTCGGCCAGGATCAGCCGGTTTCCCCGGTGCGGGCAGGAGTTGTAGAAGGCGCGGATGGCCTCGTCCTCCTGCCGCACCATGATCACCGATTCCTTGGCGAAGTTGTGCCGGATCACGTCGCCCGGCTCCTCCAGATCGGCCAGCACCCCGCCGAGATGCCAGACCTTGGGCCAGAGGTTCTTCATCTCGCCCGCCATCCACTCTCGGGAGATGTAGCGGTCGGCCGTGATCGGATCCCCGCGCACCGGCGGATCGAATTCCTGCGAGTAGCGGGAAACCTTGCTCTGGACGTTCATGAACGTGCTCCTGCCTGTTGGGCCTGGGTATCGCTGGGGTCGCTACCGCGACGACCGCCGCGCACGACGCCGGGATTGGCGGCGAAGAAATCGAGGGAGCCGGGATCGTCCTTGACCCAGTCGGTCACGAGCAGGCGTTCGGTGATGCGCCATTCGCCGTCCCGGCAGGCATAGCGGTCGAGATAGCGCCCGGCGATGAACAGGTCCCGCACGCCGCCGCCCTCCTCGCGCAGGCCGTGCCAGGCCTGGAAGTAGGCCTCTCCGCGCGCGGTATCTCCCGAAATCTCGATGCGGTGCTGGCCGAGCAGGTGATGCGTCGCCGCCATCGCGCCCAGGAAATTCTGACAGAAGGCGACGAATTCGTCCGCCGTGCCCTTCATCAGCCCGCAGTCCACCACGGCATCGTCGTGAAAGGCCCGGCGTTGCAACGCCGCGTCCAGCCGGTCTAGCCCGCGCATATAGCGATGCGCCGCTTCGGCAATGTCGCGCCGCGCGGCCAGGTCGTGCAGCTGCGCCGCGATATCGAAGTCCTTCGCCGCCGGCGCCTCGCCCATGCCCTGCCTTCCTCTCTCGCGCTTATCGACTCGTCTGCCGGTTTTTATGGTCCGCCGGAGGCGCCGCGCTCACCTGCCACTAAGGCTAGGCCCGCCGAGAGCGCCGAAAAGGCGCCTTTTCGTAAATCCTTACAGCAGGTGTTCATTGAATGACGGCCGCGTTACCGGCATGAAGGTCAGGTCCTGGCAGAGGGGGATTGCGATGCGGAAGATTCTGGTGGGCTGCCTTGCCCTTGCGGCCCCGCTCTGTGCGGCGCCATTCGCGGCCATCGCGCAGGAGGGTTCCGCTTCGGCGCAAGGCGATCTCTCGGTCACGATCTACAACAACGACGTGGCGCTGGTGCAGGATGTCCGCCAGCTCGATCTCGGCAATGGCCGGGTGCGCCAGAGCTTTCCCGATGTCAGCGCCCGGATCCGCCCGGAAACGGTCTCGCTTACCGTTCCCGACGCCGCCATCGTCGAGCAGAATTTCGATTTCGACCTGCTCACCCCGTCCAGCCTTATGGAAAAGGCGGTGGGCGAGACGATCACGCTGGTCCGTACCAATCCCGCCACCGGCGCGGAAACCCGCGAACGCGCGCGGGTGCTGGCCGTGAACGGCGGCGTGGTGCTGGAAGTGAACGGCCATGTCGAAGTGCTGCGCGACGACGGCCTGCCCGTCCGCGCCATTTTCGACCGGGTGCCGGAATCGCTGCGCGCCCGCCCGACCCTTTCGGTAAGCCTGGCCAGCACCCGCACGGGCAGGCGGCCCGCCACGCTGTCCTACCTCAGCGGCGGGCTGGGCTGGAGCGCAGACTATGTCGCCCTGTTCGATGACCGGAACGGCACGGTGGACGTGCAGGGCTGGGTCACGCTGAGCAATACCAGCGGCACCACCTTCAACAACGCCCGCACCCTGCTGGTCGCGGGCGAAGTGGGCAGCACCGGCGATTCCGAGAGCTACATGCCCATGCCACGCGTCCGGCCCGGATCCCGCCCCCAACCCCGCCGAACCACGCAAGTCCAGCCCGGCACGGAAAGCGCCGATCGCGAGCAATTGGGCGATTTCTACCTCTATCCGCTTGCCGAGCGCACCACCATTGCCGACAAGCAGACCAAGCAGGTCAGCTTCCTCGATGCCAAGGGCGTCTCCGCCAGTTCCGGCTACCGCTTCGAGAACGGCTGGCTCGGCACGTCCAGCGAAAGCCGCAGCGCGCAAAGCCTGCTGCGTTTCGCCAACTCCGGGGCCGCCGGACTGGGCGATGCCCTCCCCGCCGGAACCGTGCGCGTCTATGTGCGCGACGCGCGGGGCCAGCCGCAGTTCACCGGCGAGAACCGCATCGAACACACCCCGCAAGGCAGCGCGATCGCCTTGCCGACCGGCGATGCCTTCGACGTGAAAGTGCAGCCCACTGTCGTATCGCGCACCCGCCAGGGCACCGACCGCTGGCGCACCCAGATGCGCTACCGCCTGACCAATGCCCGTGCGCGGGCGGTGACGGTGGAACTGGTGCAGGGCGGCCTCGACTGGGGAGATACGCGCCTGACCGAGGAAAACCGCAAGAGCGAGCGGCGCGATGCCGGTTCGGCGGTCTGGCAGGTGCCGGTTCCGGCCAATGGAGAGGCGGTCGTCACCGCCACGTTCGACACGCGCTACTGATGGTCCGGCGGCCCTTCCTGGCCTTGGCCCTGCTGCTGTCCGCACCGGTCGCGGCGCCCGCGCTTGCGGCACCGGAGCAGGCACCCGAACCGGACCGCAACGAGCGCGTCGTCGTCTCGCGCGGCCCCGAGAGGGTCTCGCTGACCTTGTACCGCGCGCCCTACGGCCGGGGATCGATCGACTTGCGCTATCTCGGCGGCTTCGCGCTGGTAACGGAGACGCGCAGGATCCGCCTGCCGCGCGGCCGTTCGACCTTGCGCTTCGAAGGCGTGGCGGAAGGCATCGTCCCGGTCAGCGCCGTGATCGAAGGACTGCCGGGCGGCACGATCGAGAAGAACCGCGACGCCCGCCTGCTCTCCCCCGCTTCGCTGGTGGACGGAACGCTGGGCCGGCAGGTCACGGTAACGCGCCGCGACAGGGCCACGGGCCGCACCGTCAGCGAGGAAGCGACCGTCATCGCCGGGCCGCAGCAGGGCGTCGTCCTGCAAACGCGCACGGGGTTCGAGGCGCTTGGCTGCTCGGGGCTTCCCGAAAAGCTGGTTTACGATGGCGTTCCGGCGGGTCTCTCCGACAAGCCGGTGCTCAGCGTGGTGACGCAAAGCGTGGGTTCGCGCAGCGTCACCGTGCGACTGAGCTACCTGTCTTCCGGGTTCGACTGGCGCGCCAGCTATGTCGCCACGCAGGCGCCCGCGGGGGCCGCTACGGGGGGCGCACTGGAACTGTTCGCCTGGCTGACTTTGGCCAACAGCAACGGGCAGTCCTTTGCCGATGCCGAAGTCAGTGCCGTGGCGGGCAGGCTCAACCGCAGGGAAAGCCCCGCCTTCCGCGCCGCCGTGGAAGCGCTCCGGCTGTCCTGCTATCCGCTGGGCACTACCACGTCGGACTTGCGGGAACGGCAGCCGGAGCGCGAGGAGATCGTGGTCACCGCATCCGGGCGCTTCAGGGGCGCACCGCCGCCGCTCGCCATAGCCCCGGCACCTGCTGCGCCGCCGCCCCCTCCGCCCCCGCCACCGCCCGAGGACCTCGGCGATCTCAAGCTCTACCGCGTGCCTGAGCGCGTCACCGTCAGCGCCAGAGGACAGAAGCAGGTGGCGCTGCTGTCCCGCGCGCAAGTGCCTTTCGAGCGGCGCTACCGGCGCGCGGTCTATCCCACGCAGATGCTGGACGCCGCTCCGAGCGCCATCGTCCTGGTCATGCGGAACAAGGCCGATACCGGGCTCGGCCTGGCGCTGCCCGCGGGCAGCACCGCGCTCTATGCCGCCCGGGCGGACGGCGGACGGCAACTGCTGGGCCTCGGCGCGATGAAGGACCGCGCGGACGGCGAAACCTTTCGCATCGCCGCCGGGACCAGCGGGCAGGTCACGATATCCCAGCGCGTTTCCCGGCAGGTTTTCGAGAAGGGCATCACCGGGGGCGAAGCGGTGCTGACCGTCACCAATGCCAACCCCTTCGCCGTGCCCGTCGATATTCCTATCGGCACGGCCGGGCAGGACATCACGGCGGACGATGCCGCGCTGGAGCGGGTGGACGGCATCGCCACCTGGTCCCCCACCCTGCCCCCCGGCGGCGCGGCGCAGCTGCGCTACCGCTTCACGAACTGAGCACGGGCTCCGCTGCAAATACTCGCCCGCAATTCCATGTACCTCGCCGATATCGCATGATATCGTCGCCGGAAAATCGGGGAAGGAGCGGCATGACGGTCTCCACTGAGGCGATCCTAGGCATCATCGCGGAGGAATCCGGGCTCGATCCCGCCGCCCTGCGGCCGGACGCCACGTTCGAGCAGCTCGACATCGGTTCGCTCGACGTCGCCAGCACGCTGTTCGCCATCGAGGACAAGCTGGGCGTGGTCATCGATCCCGACAAGCTGGACCGCAATGCCACCATCTCCGATTTCGTCGGCCTCGTGATGCGGCTGGTATGATGAAGGGGGCGTGATGAGGGGCGCGCCTTCGTGAACCGCAAGGTCGTCCTGACCGGCTTCGGCTGCGTCAGCGGCCTCGGAATCGGTCTCGCGGAGACATGGCACAGCATCGCCGCAGGCGAAAGCGCGATCCGCAGGCTCTTGCGCGAAGCACCCACTGAGCATCCCGCCCGCCGCATGGACGGGCCTGCCGCCTGGGTCGACCAGCAGGCCTGCCGCGCCGCGCTGGCGGGCGAAGATCTTCGCGCGCTGGGGCAGATCGATCCGCTCTCGCTCCATGCCCTGGCGGCGGGCGTCGAGGCCGTCAACGCGGCGGGCCTGCGCGGCCACCCCGCGCTGGACCGCCGCGCCGCCATCGTCATGGGCTGCGGCAGCGGCGGCAATGCCACGATGGACCAGGCTTTCGAGCGCCTCTACGCGCGGGACCTGTCGAAAGTGCATCCCCAGACCATCCCATCCTCGATGATTTCCGCCCCGGCCAGCCATCTGGCGATGCTGCTCGGCGTGCATGGCCCCACTTTCGTGATCTCCAGCGCCTGCGCCTCGTCCGCCCATGCCCTGGGAGAAGCCATGCACATGATCCGCTCCGGGCGTGTCGATGTTACCCTGGCCGGAGGGAGCGAGGCCTGCCTGACGCCGGGCTCGTGGGTCGCCTGGAATTCGGTCGGGGTCATGGCCGATGATACCTGCCGCCCCTTTTCGCGAGACCGCAAGGGCATGGTGCTGGGCGAAGGCGCGGCAGTGGTGGTGCTGGAAAGCGAAGCCCATGCCGCCGCGCGCGGTGCCCGGATACTGGGCGAACTGGCGGGCTACGGCGCCGCCAGCGATGCCGCCGACATGACCGCGCCGGACTCCGCAGGCATAGAGACGGCGATCCGCGCCGCCCACGAGGATGCCGCCATTCTCCCTGACGAGCCCGCGCTGATTTCCACCCACGGCACCGGCACCCGCCTCAACGACCCGGCAGAAGCCGCCGCCATCCGCGCCGTCTATGGATCGGCCCTCGCGCGCCATACCGCCATCGCCACCAAGTCCGCCCACGGCCACCTGATCGGCGCGACGGCAGCGCTGGAGTTCGTGATCGGGATGGAGGCCCTGTCGCGCGGGGTAGCCCCGCCGGTGCTGGGCCATCTCGGAACCGACCCGGAATGCGACCTGCCGCTGGCGCTCGGCCCCACGCCGATCGACCACCGCGTGCTGGTCTCGAACAGTTTCGCCTTCGGCGGGCTGAATGCCGTGCTGATCGGCAGGCTTTCGGCATGACGGTAACCGCCCATATCAACGCCATCGGCACGGCCGTGCCGCCGCATCAGGTCCACGATGCCTTCGTCGCCTTCGTCCGCGCGTCGCTGGCAGATCCCGCGCACTTGCGCCTGTTCGACCGGATGGTGCCGCGCTCCGGGATCGAGCGGCGGTTCTCCTTTCTCGAACCGGAAGTGCTGGCCGATGGCCGGATTACCGACCGGGAGCGCTTCTACGGGCTGGGCGAGTGGCCCTCAACCGCCGCGCGCATGGCCCGCTACGAACGCGATGCGCCCGCCCTGGCGCTTCAGGCCGTGCGCGCGCTCAGCCCGGATATCGCGGCGGAAGGCATTACCCATCTGGTCCTGGCGTCCTGCACCGGCTTCGTCGCGCCGGGGCTGGACCAGCTGCTGGTGGCCGCGACCGGGATCGATCCGGCGGTGGAGCGCACCGTGGTGGGCTTCATGGGCTGCTACGCGGCAGTCAATGCCCTGCGCCTGGCCCATCACATCGTCCGTTCCGAACCGGACGCACGCGTGCTGGTGGTCAATCTCGAACTCTGCACGATCCATTTCCAGCGCACCCAGGATCTGGAGAAGCTGCTCTCCATGCTGCTGTTCGGAGACGGTGCCGCCGCCGCGCTGGTCACGGCCCGGCCGCAAGGCGTGGCCCTTGCCGACTTCCGCGCCGCCGCCATTGCCGGATCGGCCGAGGCCATCACCTGGCGGATCGGCGATCAGGGGTTCGACATGCAGCTCGACGGCAGAGTGCCCGGCTTCATAGCCGATGCCTTGCGCGCCGAACGCAGCCGCAACGACGGCGACGGCCTGTTTCGCGGCACCGCGCCCGAAGACTACGATCTCTGGGCCGTCCATGCCGGGGGCCGCACGATCCTGGACGCCGTGGAACGGGCACTGGACCTCGATCCTGCCGCGCTACGCCCCTCACGCGAGGTGCTGCGCCGTTATGGCAACATGTCCTCGGCCACGCTCATGTTCGTGCTCGCCGCGATGATGGCGGACCATGCCGGCGCTTCATCTCCCGGCAAGCGCGGCATGGCCATGGCGTTCGGTCCCGGCCTGGCCGCCGAGACCTTCCGGTTCACGCTGATTTAGCCATGCCCGACTTTCACCGCCGCTCCCATGAACCGGAATGGATGGACGGCGATGACGTGGCGCCGGACGTATTCGCCGCCTGCATCGAAGACCTTGCCAAGGTCAACACCGTCACGCTGGCAAGGCTGCCCACCCTGGCCTTTCTCGACCGGGCCTTTGCCGCCACGCCCCTCGACCATGCGCTCACGGTGGTCGATGTGGGCTTCGGCGCGGGCGACATGCTGCGGGCGCTGGCCCGACATGCCTGCAGGCGCGGACGCAAGGTGCGGCTCATCGGGTTCGACATCAATCCCCGCAGCGAACCGGTCGCCCGGCGCCTGACTCCACCCGACCTTACCATCGACTTCCGCACCGGGGATGCCTTCGCGGTGGAGGAGCCGGTGGATCTCGTGGTGAGTTCGCTGGTCACCCATCACATGTCCGATGCGGAAATCGTGCAGTTCCTGCGATGGATGGAACGCAAGGCAGCGCTCGGCTGGTTCGTCAACGACCTCCATCGCCACCGCTTCGCCTATCATGGTTTCGCGCTGCTGGCAGCCCTCATGCGCTGGCATCCTTTCGTGCGACACGACGGCCCGCTCTCCATCGCGCGGGCCTTTCGCCGCGAGGACTGGAGCGACCTGCTCGTCGCTGCAGGGCTGGAAGGCCGGGCCGAACTGCGCAGGCGGTTTCCATTCCGCTACTGCGTGGAGCGGCGCCGATGGTAGGCTCGGTTGCCGCAGGATCGGCAGCTGTATTGGGCGGCGGCCCGGCAGGCGCCTCCGCCGCCCTGCTGCTGGCGCGCGCCGGGCGCGAGGTGCATCTCTTCGAGCGGCAGGCAGGCCCGCATCACAAGATCTGCGGCGAGTTCCTATCCGTCGAAGCCCAGCGGGACCTGCGCGCCATGACTTTCGAGCCGCTGCGGCTGGGCGCCGTCGCCATCGACCGGGTACGGATCGTCTCCGGTAGTGCGACAGTCGAGGCGCGCCTGCCCTTCACCGGGCTGGGCGTGAGCCGCCTCGTCATGGACGAAGCCCTGCTCGAAGCGGCGCAAGCGGCAGGAGCGCACCTTCGGCGGGGCGAAAAAGTGCTCTCCATCGACGATTGCGCCGTCCATACCACCAAAGGCCGATTCGAGGCCGAAACGCTGCTCCTCGCCACCGGCAAGCACGACTTGCGCGGCGCCAGACGTCCCTCGGCGGAGAGACCCGGCCGCCGCGCCGACTATCTCGGCTTCAAGATGCACTGGCGGATATCGGCCGGGCAAGAGGCGGCGCTCGGCAATGCGGTGGAACTGGTAGCCTGCGACCACGGCTATCTGGGCCTCCAGCGTGTGGCGCCGCGCGTGATGAACTTCTGCGCATTGATCCGGCGCGACGGGTTCACCGGGTCCTGGCCCGCCCTGCTCGCGGTGCTGGCGCGGCAGGACCACGTTGCCCGGCGCCTGGACGGTGCCACCGAACTGTTCGCACGCCCCTGCACTGTCGCGGGCCTGCCCTATGGCCAGGTCCAGCGCCCCGCCGACGACCGCGCGGGCCTGTTCCGTCTGGGCGACCAGGCCGCGCTGACCGCGCCGCTCACCGGAGACGGCATGGCGATCGCCTTGCGCAGCGCCGCGCTGGCCGCGGAAAGCCTGCTCGCGGGTATGGGACCTGCCGACTACACCCGCCGCCTGCGCCGCGAAGTGGGCGCTCAGGTGCGCAAGGCCATGCTGCTTCATCGGCTTGCAAGTCTGCCGCTGACTGCACGGTTGGCGGCGGGTCTGCTCGGTTTCTGTCCCCCGCTGCTCGGCCGCATGGCCGCCGCCACCCGGCTCCAAACGACACCCTGACCGATTGGAGAGGTCAGGGCTTTCAATGCCTTTGATAGGCATTACCTTCAGGTTCGGCCGAAAGAGAAGGATACCCGATGGCGAATGTGGCAATCACCGGAGCAGGGCGCGGCATCGCGCTCGAACTCGTCAAGCTGCATGTGGAACGCGGGGACCGGGTCTTCGCCCTGCTCCGCGACCCCGAAGGCGCCGCCGCGTTGAAGGCGATTGCCGCCGGATCCGGTGGGTCCGTCACCCTCCACGCCATGGACGTGGGTGACGATGCTTCCGTCAGGGACGGGGCCGCGGATTCCGGCGATGCCGCGATCGACGTACTCTACAATGTCGCAGGCGTTTCCGGCAGCGTGACCTCGGAGCTGGAGAGCGCCGATTTCGCGGATTGGGCGGACGTCTTCAACATCAACGTCAGCGGCCCGATGCGCGTGTTCCAGGCCTTCCTGCCGCGCCTGAAGGCGGGCGCGAAAGTGCTCAGCCTGGGCAGCCAGGTCGGCGCCTCGACTTGGCCCTATCCGGGGTACGAGGCTTATGCGGCCTCGAAAGCGGCGCTGCACCGGCTGATGGTTTCGATCGCGCTGGGGACCAGGGAACGCGGCATCATCGCGGTCAGCGTCCATCCGGGCTGGGTGCAGACCGCCATGGGCGGCCCTCAGGCCGATCTCACGCCGCAGGAAAGCGCCGAAGGCATCGCCGCGCTGGCGGACCGGCTTACGTCGGAAATGTCGGGCGGGTTCTACAAGTGGAATGGGGAACCGCACGCATGGTAGCGCGATGAGCAGTGGCGCGCGGCTTCTGCAAGGCTCCTGCCTCTGCGGAGATTGCACTTATGCGGTCGAGGACGCGTTTTCCTATGCTTTCATCTGCCACTGCTCGCAGTGCCGCCGCGCGACCGGCGCGGCCTCGAAGCCTTTCGCGGGCATAGCGGCCGAAGCCCTGCATCTTCATGCGCCCGAACGCCTGCTTCGCTATGGCGACGGGGACAATCACGACGGTCACTGCGCCCGGTGCGGATCGCTGATGTTCTCGCTCGTGCGCGAAGGACGCTATGTCCACGTAACGCTCGGCACCCTGCTCGATAGTCCCACGATCCGGCCGAGCGCGCATATCTTCGCCGGTTCGAAAGCGGATTGGGACACGATCTGCGACGGCCTTCCCGCCTTCGACGCCTTTCCTTCCTGAGCCTTTACGCCATCTCGCGCAGCCAGCCACGCGTGGCTTCCAGCACCGCTCTCGCCCGCAGGACCGGATCGGGGAACGCCGCGCGCAGCGCGGCGGAGCGCAATTCGATGGACAGCGGAACTTCTGCGGGCAATGCCGCCAGTAAGTCCGCCAGCGGCAGCGCCCCCTCTCCGCACTGTTCGCGCAAGTCCACCGCATCCGCGATCACGGCGGCGAAGTCCGAAGGGTCGGGCCGCTTGGCGCGCGCATCGCAGAACTGGGCGTAAGGCAGCAGCGCCGGATCGATGGCGGCGATCTCCGCCAGGCTTGTGCCCGAACGGTCGACATGGATCGGATCGATCAGCAGCGCTGCCAGCGGATGATCCACCTGCCGGATGACGCCCAGCGCCTGCGCCAGATTCTTCACCTCGGTGAAAATGCCGAATTCCAGCGCCACACGCAGGCCCGAACCCTCAGCATGGCGGCAGAGCGCGGCGAGTTTCTCCGCCGCGGCGCCATGATCGGGGTCGGACGAGACGCAGAGCACATTCCCCGCGCCGAGGTCCGCGCCCACGTCAATCACCGTGCGATGATCGTCGAGCGCGGAATCGGGCTTGATCCACACGACTTCCACATCGAGCACCGGCATGCCGGTGCGCGCCAGCGCCGCGCGGGTATCGCGGCTGTGCTGCGCGGTCCATTCCGCCGGATCGATCCAGAGGCCGACCGCGTCGAACCCCGTCGCCGCGCCGGCCTCCACCACGTCCACCGCGCCGAATTCGGGCAGCACGCCCGAAGCCAGCGAAAGCTTGCGCGCCATCTGTCCCGTCCGCCTTACATTTGCGGTTCGGGCAGCGAGGCGTCGTCCTGCAGATACCAGTTCAGCCATTCGTGGAAGTACTGGTTGCCCCTTTCGTTGCGACCGAAGGTAAGCTCGTCATGCGCCCCGGATTCGAGGCCTTTCTGGATCTCCAGCCCGATGACGTAATCCTCCTGATAGGTCACGTCGCGGAAGAAGTTCATCGCCGCTTCCACCCCTTCGCGGTCCGCCTCGTCCCGCACCGGATCGCGGCGCAGGTAGTTCAGCACCGTGCGGTTACGGTCGGGCGTGGGCCCCGGGAAAAGCTGGGCGATCTGGGTGATTTCGGGCGCGATGAAGATCGATACGTTGGGGAAGAAGATGCGCACGAAATCGTAGCCATAGTTCTCCTTGTTGCCCCATTCCTCTCGCGGCACGTCCTTCAGCTGCTCGGCAATCGAGTGCTGGGGGAAGCCGATGCGGATGTTCGGGCCGAAGCCTTCGTAATGCGTGCAGTTGGACGGCGTGCGCGGAAAGATCGTTTCCGGGTGGAGCGACTGGAAGTGATAACCCTCCAGATAACCGTCGAAGGCGATCTTCCAGTTCGCACCCTCGATCGTGCGGTTGCCCAGATAGGTCCAGTTGGCGAAGTCCAGCGCCTCGAAATCCTCAAGATAACCGCGAAAATGATTGTCCAGGTCCATCGGCGCATTGGGCGTCAGGCAGACGAAGATCATACCGGCGCGTTCCTCGCACGGAAGCTGGCGCAGGCCCATCTCGCCCTTGTCTACTTGCCCGAAGGTGCTCGCCTCCGAAATGCCCAGCAGGCGGCCGTCCGCCGCGTAAGTCCAGGCGTGATACTTGCAGGTGAAGCGGGCGCAATTGCCATGCCCTTCCGCCGCGACCGGCGCGCCGCGATGCGAACAGACGTTCAGGAACGCGCGGACCTTCCCTTCCTTGTCGCGCGTGATCAGCACCGGCAGGCCCACGGCCTCCATCGCCTTGTAATCGCCAGGCTTCGGCATTTCCGCCGTGAAAGCCAGCATCAGCGGCACGCGCTTGAACACCAGCTCCATCTCGGCCTTGTACTGGTCCTTGTCGGTATAGCTTGCGGTGGGGACCTTGAATGTCCGGTCCGTCTGGAAAGTCTTCCTGTTCTCGACGTAATCGAGCATGATCTCGGCGACGTCGCCAATGTGCTTTACGCGGTCCACTCGGTCCTCTCCCGCATCGTTATCGCCTGCGATCCTGTGCCCGTGCGGCAATGGCGGCAACCTGCGCAAGGTGATAGGTTCTTGGCACTTTGGCCAGTTGGCCGCGATCTTCGGCAAGGGCAGTCATCGGCGATGATGGAGAGGAATGACAGCCCCTGGGCGTGGCTGAAAACGCCGCCGCCGCACCTGGCCGCCTATGCCGAGACCGGCGTGTGGGACGAACGCACGATCGCGCAGCAGGCACAGGCGCTGGCCGAGGCGGACCCCGATTTCGTGGCGCTGATCGACGGCGAGGTTACCGTGACGCGCGCGCAGGCGCTGGCCGATGCGGAGGCGCTATCGGCCGCGCTCCATGCACGCGGGCTGCGGGCCGGCGATGTGCTGGCCTTTCAGGTGCCCAACTGGCGCGAGGCGATGGTCATCAATTTGGCCGCCGCGATGTCCGGGCTAATCGTCAATCCCATCGTGCCGATCTACCGCGACCGGGAAGTGGCGCAGATGCTGGCCGATTGCCGCGCCGCAGCGCTGTTCGTGCCCGCCACCTTCCGCAAGTTCGACTATGCCGCGATGGCCACGCGGATCGCCGCCGACCTGCCCGATTTGCGGCATGTCTTCACTGTGCGGGGAGAAGGCGCCGACGATTACGCCGTACTTGTTGCGGAAGGGCGCGGGCAAGCTTTCGCGCGGCCCGCCGTCGATCCGCTGGGCGTAAAGATGGTGCTCTACACCTCGGGCACCACCGGCAGACCAAAGGGCGTACTGCACAGCCACGTTTCCATCGCGCGCATCCTTCGGACAAGCGCCGCGCATTGGGGCCTTGCTCCGGGCGAGGCGACGCTGATGCCCTCCCCCGTCACCCACGTTTCGGGCTATGCCAACGGGCTGGAGGCGCCCTTCGTCTGCGGCACCCGCACCGTGCTGATGGAAAGCTGGAACGCGGTCGAGGCGCTGGCCCTGATCGACCGGCACGCGCTGGTCGGCACGGTCGCCGCCACGCCTTTTCTGGTGGAATTGGCGGCGGCAGCGCGCGCGGCGGGCAATCCGCTGCCCACGTTCCGCTTCTTCGCCTGCGGCGGCGCGGCGGTGCCGCCGGACCTGATCCCCGCCGCCAATGCCGCCTTCGCGCAGTGCCGCGCCTTCCGCGTCTTCGGCGCATCCGAAGTGCCGCTGGTGACTTTCGGCTGGCCGCGCGACGAGGCGCTGGCCGCTGCGACCGACGGCAAAGTGGTCGATTACGAAGTGCGGATCGTCGACGGCGAGGACCGCGACTTGCCCGATGGCACCGAGGGTGAAATCCTCGCGCGCGGGCCGGGCATGTTGTTGGGCTATGCCGACGAAGGCCAGACGCGTGAGGCGATCACGGCGGACGGTTTCTTCCGTACCGGAGATCTGGGCACGCGCTCGGCCGAAGGGGCGATCACCGTGACGGGCCGAAAGAAGGACCTGATCATCCGGGGCGGGGAAAACATCTCCGCCAAGGAGATCGAGGACGTGCTCCACGGCCATCCGCTGGTACGCGAGGCTGCGGTTGTCGCCATGCCCCATACGCGCCTGGGCGAAGGCGTCTGCGCTTATGTGATCGCGATTGGGGCGGTGTCAGGCGACGACCTCGCCGCGCATGTCGCCACCAGCGGGCTGGCCAAGCAGAAGGTCCCGGAGCGCTTCGAGTTCCGGGAAGACTTCCCCCGCACTGCCTCGGGCAAAGTGCGCAAGGACCTGCTGCGCGAGGATGTGCGGGCCTTGCTGGTTCCGTAGCAGCGGCGCGCACGGCTTAGATCAAACGAAACCTATCAGTCCCATCCTCGTCGCCCCCGCGTAGGCGGGGGCCCCGCTTTTCTTGCAGCGCAGCGCTGTGGATCGAAGAACAAGCGGGATCCCCGCCTACGCGGGGATGACGGGGTGTGGGTGTGTGGGTGTATGGGGCGTGAGTGTATTCGTGCGAAGCGGCCTATCCCCCCATCGCCGCCGCCACCGCCGCGTCGATCTCGCTCTTCATCGGATTGCGCCGCAGGGTCAGGCCGCCGTTCACTTGCAGGTTCTCGCCGGTCATGAAGCATTCGTCGCTGGCCAGCCAGACGGCGGCGGCGGCGATATCGTCCGAAGTGCCGATGCGGCCCAGCGGATAGCCGGCCAGAAACGCATCGAACAGCCCCGGCACTTGCTTGGCATCCGCCGTCATCGGCGTATCCGTCAGTCCCGGAGAGATCGAGTTCGCCCGCACCCCCTCACGCCCGAACTCGTTGGCCACGCAGCGGATCACATGGTCCGTCCCCGCCTTGGTGCCCATGTAGGCGGCGTGATCGTCCAGCATGATCGTCGCGGTGGCCGAACTGATCTGGATGATCGAGCCGCCCTGCCCGCCCCGGCTGCGCGCCATGCGGCGCAGCATCGACTGGAAGAAGTGAAACGGCCCGACGTATTGCAGCATCGTCATCGCCATCACGTCTTCATGCGTGGTGTCGAGGAACGGCTTCAGCAGGCCCCAGCCGGTGGCGTTGAGGGCAATGTCGATGCCGCCCAGTTTTGCCACGCCCGCCTCGGCCAGCGCCTCCACGCTGCCTTCGTCGGTGAGGTCGCACGGGCCCCATTCGCAACCCTGCTTTGCGGCGAAGTCGGCCAGAACGGCCTCCTTGCGCCCCGATACCAGCACCCGCGCGCCTTCGGCCAGAAAGCGCCGGGCGATGTGCTGGCCCATGTTGCCAGCGCTGCTCGCGCCCAGAATCACGGCGCGCTTGCCTTGCAGTCGTCCCATCATCGTCTCCCGTCTTTATCGGAAGGCCCTACCACGCCGATGGATGCGCCGTTCCTGACCAAAATAGGAGTGGCCCCCGCGCCTTGGAGCGGCGACAACCGACGCAGAAAACAACGCGCGAAGGCAGAGGAACAGGCAGCCATGGATCTTGGACTGAAGGGCAGGAAAGTCATTCTCACCGGCGGCAGCCGCGGCATCGGCCGCGCCGCGCTGGAGATCTTCGCCGCGGAAGGCTGCGACATCGCATTCTTCTCGCGCAATGCCGAACAAGTGGCCGAAACGGTGGACTCGCTGGCACGCCACGGCGGCATCGTGATCGGCGAGGCGCTCGACATGCTGGACCATGGCGCTTACGTCGAATGGCTGACATCCGCTGCCGACAGGCTGGGTGGCTGCGACATTTTCGTCCCCGGCGCCAGCGCCTCCGGCTCCGGTGCCACCGGCGACTGGGAGGCCTGCTTCGCCGCCGACATCAAGGGCACCGTGCTCGGCTGCGAGACCTTGCAGCCTTATCTCGAAAAGTCCGGCACCGGCGCGATCGTCATCATGGCCTCCACCGCCGGCACCGAAACCTTCATCGTGCCGCAGGCCTTCAACGCCATGAAGGCGGCGCTGATCGCCTATTCGGGCCAGCTCAGCCAAATGGTCGGCCCACAGGGCATCCGCGTGAACTGCGTTTCGCCCGGCCCGATCAAATTCCCCGGCGGCAACTGGGAAGCGATCGGCTCGGCCATGCCCGAACTCTACCAGGCGACCGAGGCGGCCTTCGCGCTCGGCCGCTGGGGCGGGCCGGAGGAAGTGGCCCGCACCATCGTATTCCTGGCCAGCACAGCCTCTTCCTACACCACCGGCACCAACGTGGTGGTGGACGGCGGCTATACCAAGCGCGTGCAGTTCTAGGGCTCACCCTCCGGCATGGAGGCGGCGGACCTTCGGGTTCGCCGCCTTTTTTTGGCGTAGTGTGGGGCTGCGGGGCCTTCGACAAGCTCAGGCTGAGCGGGTTGAGAGCGGCGTTTCTCCCTGCCTCTGAACCCCACCCCCGCTCATCCTGAGCTTGTCGAAGGATCATCCCCAGCCTCCCGAGCTAGACGATCCGCAACACCAGCTTCCCAGTATTCGCCCCCGAAAATAGCCGCATGAACGCGGCATAGGCGTTTTCCAGCCCCTCCTGCACATCCTCGTCGGCGCGCAGCCGCCCTTCGGCAAGCCACTTCGCCATCTGCGCGCCGCCCTCGGCGAAGCGGTGGGCGTAATCGGCGATCAGGAAACCATGCACGGTCGCGCGCCGCGTCAATATTTGCCAGAGGCTGCGCAAGCCCTGCTTTTCCGCCGAATTGTATTCGCTGATCAGCCCGCAGAGCACGATCCGCGCGTGGAGCGCCAGGTTGAACACTTCCGCCTCCAGCACCGGCCCGCCGACATTCTCGAAGACAACGTTCGCGCCCTCCGGCGCCGCCTCGGCAATCGCGGCGACCAGCGCGGCGTGGTCCTTGCCCTTGTAGTCGATGGCGGCATCGAAGCCGTAGTCTTCGATCAGGCGGCGGCACTTTTCCGCACCGCCCGCGATGCCGATCACGCGGCACCCTGCGATCTTGCCGAGCTGGCCCACCGCCGATCCCACCGCACCCGCCGCACCTGAAACCAGCAAGGTTTCACCCTCACGCGGCTGCGCCACTTCCAGCAGGCCGAAATAGGCCGTCAGCCCCACCGCCCCCAGTGCCGAGAGATAGTTGGAGGGCGATGCCACCGCGTCGATGTCGATCGGCATGGTGAAACCGCCGGGCATCGCCACCGAGTAATCCTCCAGCGCATTCAACCCCATGACCCATTGCCCCACGCGAAACTCAGGATTGTCCGAGGCCTGCACCACGCCCACGGTGGTCGCGCGGACCGGCGCGCCGAGCGGGATCGGCGGCATGTAGCTTTCCGCATCGTCCATCCAGCCGCGCTGCGCGGGATCGAGCGAAGCGTAGTGGTTGCGAACAACGATCCAGCCGCGCGGCGGCACCGGCACGTCCTCTTCCACCAGCGCGAAATCCTCGGCCACGGGTTCGCCCCGGGGTCTGCGTGCAAGCAGGAAGCGGCGGTTGGCAGTCATGTCGCGGGATCTCCTCTCCATTCTCCTACTGCCTCGACATTCATGGCCGTGACTGCACCTGTGCAAATGGTCAGTTCGAGTATCACTCCAATTCGTAGCATAGTGATCAAGTAAAGTCGGCTACAAGAATAGTCGGGGAGAGGGAGGAAAACATGGCATCCGCACGTCGTCGCGGAGCGTTGCTTGTCGCACTTTCGACAAGCGCGCTCACCTGCATCATTTCTCCGGCCAATGCACAGAGCGAGGCGCCCGCGCCTGCACAGGCACCGGTACCGCAACAGGCCACGATCGATACCACCGAAATCATCGTCACCGCCCGGCGCCGTTCGGAAACGCTGCAATCGACCCCGGTCGCCATTACGGCCATCAACACCGCGATGCTGGAAAACAAGGCCGCCGTGAATATCGGCGACCTGCAGGGCACCGCACCCGGCCTGCTCATCACCCAACAGAATTCTGGCGCGCAGGCGGCCAATATCTCGATCCGCGGCCTGACGTATGCCGACGTCGAGAAGTCCCAGACGCCGACGGTGGGCGTCGTCGTGGACGGCGTGACGATCGGCACCAATACCGGCCAGCTTCAGGACGCCTTCGACATTGCCCAGATCGAGGTCCTGCGCGGCCCGCAGGGCACGCTGTTCGGCGCCAACACGATCGGCGGCGTCATCAACATCACCCGTACCAAGCCCACCATGGAACCCGGCGTGAAGGCCGAGTTTACCTATGGCCGCTGGAACACTTGGGCGGGCAAGGCCATCGTCAACTATGGCGACGGCGAGACCTGGGGCATCAAGGGCTGGTACTTCCACAACGAATCCGACGGCTTCTACTACAACGCCATCCGCGATACCCGCGCGGGCGGCAGCAAGGGCGACAGCTACGGCGCCAGCCTGCTGTTCGAGCCGACCGGCAGCGGTTTCGATGCCCAGCTCAGCGTCGAGAACGTGGTCCAGAGTTTCGAGCCGGTCGTCAGCAACCTGACCAACAGCACCGAGATGTTCTGCGGACTGATCCCCGCCAACGAGTGCAACCGCAACAATACCACCGATCTCTATACCGTGTTCACCCTGCCGGCGAAGAGCAAGTACCGTGCGCCGAACGCCACATTGCAGATGAACTACGACCTGGGCGCGGTAAAGCTCAGCTCGATCACCGGATGGCGCCACAGCAAGGAGAAGCAGACGCAGGACTTCGATGGGTCCTCGACCGATCTCTACTACGTCGACCGCCGTCAGAAGTACACGCAGTGGAGCCAGGAGCTGCGCGCCGCCGGGAACCTGTTTACCGGATTCGACTATGTCGTGGGCGCCTATTACTTCCACTCCAAGTACGATCTTACCCAGTGGACGCGCTTCTTCGGCTTCGATCCTTCGGTCCCGCCCATGGAGTTCGACCAGAACGCGCAGACCAACCTGGGCAAGACTACCAGCTACGCCTTCTTCGGAGACTTCAACTGGGCCTTTGCCGACAAGTGGCGGCTTTCGTTCGGCGGCCGCTGGTCGCATGACAACAAGAAGCTGACCAACAGCTTCGCGCGGGACGGGTTGATCGGCTCGGGCGATGCGAACTTCACCAAGTTCACGCCCAAGATCGGCATCGACTATCGCCCCAGCAACGACGTCATGCTCTATGCCAGCTGGTCTCGCGGCTACCGCTCGGGCGGGTTCAGCCCCCGCGCCGCCACGGCGGACACCGCCAGCACCCCGTTCCAACCCGAAACCGTGGACGCCTACGAAATCGGCGCCAAGCTGGCCGCCTTCGACAAGAAGCTGGAAATCAACCTTGCCGGCTACATTTCCGACTACAAGGACATGCAGCAGAACCTCACCGTACCCGGCGGCCCGCTCGGCAACCAGACGATCACCGGCAACGTACCGGGCGGCGCGCTGATCAAGGGCATAGAGATGGACGCCACCCTGCGCGTGACCCCGCGCCTGACGATCACCGCCTCTTCCGCCTACATGAAATCGCACTTCCGCAACTTCGTGACCGACGGCGCCTATAACGGCCTCATCGTGCCGTTCGACTATTCCGCGAACCGGCTGATCTATGCTCCGAAGTTCACCGGATCGGTCAATGCGGACTACACCGTGCCCACCAGCTTCGGCAAAGTCGTGGCGACGGCAGGCTGGCGCCATATCAGCCCTTACGACGAACAGATCTCGCAAGCCTCGCTGACGCCCGTGACCGACGCCTCCGGCACGGTCACCGAGGTAATCGTCAACGGCAACGACCCCCGCGTGCGCACCACCACGCAGGATCTGGTCGATGCCAGCCTCACCGTGAACTTCGATATCGACGACAAGGAGGCTTACGTCCGTTTCTTCGGCCGCAATCTCCTCAACGAGAAGACCACCACGCACGCCTTCACCGTCGCCGGGCTGTTCTCGTTCGGTATGGCGCTGGAGCCGCGTACTTATGGCGCCACTATCGGCGTAAAGTTCTGAAATCGCATCAGGAAGGGTTACAAGGCATGGGCCGTCTGGAAGGCAAGATCACGCTGGTTACCGGCGCCGGAAACGAACGCGGACTGGGCGCTGCCACCGCGCGGCGCTTCGCGGAGGAAGGCGCTTTCGTCTACCTGACGGACCTCGATACGGGCGGCGCGGAGAGTGTTGCCGCCGCGATCCGGGAAGGCGGCGGCCAGGCCGAAGCCCTGGCGCAGGACGTGACCAGCGAGGCGGGCTGGGAGGACCTGTTCCAGGCGATCGAAAAGGGCCACGGCAGGATCGACGTACTGGTCAACAATGCCGGTATCGCCGTGCTGAAGCCGCTGACGGCACTTTCCCTTGCCGACTGGGAAAAGCAGAACAAGGTCAATCTCGACAGCGTGTTCCTGGGCACGCGCCGGGCGGTGGAACTGATGCGCAAGACCGGCGGCGGCGGTTCCATAGTCAATCTCTCGTCGATCGGCGGCCTCGTCGGCGTGCCGATGTGCGGGGCCTACGGCGCTGCCAAGGGCGGGGTGCGGATCTTCTCCAAGGTCGTGGCGCTGGAATGCGCGGCCGAAGGCATCCGCTGCAATTCCGTCCACCCCGGCATGATCGAAACCGCCATGCAGGACGTCGCCCGCAGCGACAATCCGCAAGGCTTCAAGGAGATCGTCGCCTCGATCCCGATGAAGCGCATGGGCAGCCCGCTGGACATCGCCAACATGATCCTGTTCCTCGCCAGCGATGAGGCGAACTACATCACCGGCGGAGAATTCGTGGTGGACGGCGGTGTGACGGCCATGTGAGGCTGGCGAAGCCGGAAGAAATGCCCCGAAGAATCGCGTCGTCCCGGACTTGCTCCGGGACCGCTGGCAGTTCTTCAGGCACACCCGCGCAGAAAAACGCCCCGCCGACAGCGAGGCCGTTCACGGCCAGCGGTCCCGGATCAAGTCCGGGACGACGACTATAACCGCACCACCACTTTGCCGATATTCCTGCCCGTCAACATGCGCTCATAAGCGATCAGCACGTTCTCGATCCCCTGCGTCTCGTCGAAGCGCATCGTCAGCTTGCCCGCATCCAGCCATGCCTGCAATTGCGGCAGGAATTCGGCACCGCGTTCGAGGAAGTCGGGGATGAAGAAGCCTTCCACCCGCAGCCGCCGCATCAGGATCTGGTCGAAGCGCGCAGGCCCGGGCAGCGGCGCATCACCTTCGTAGCCCGCCACCATGCCGCAGATCGCAACGCGGCCGTAATGCGCCATGTTGGGCAGGACCGCATCGAGGATCGCCCCGCCGACATTGTCGAAGAACGCCCCGATCCCGCCTTCGCACGTCGCCAGCCGCACCTCCACATCCTCGCCGCGGTAGTCGATGGCCATGTCCACGCCGAGTTCCTCGCGCAAGAAGCGGCACTTTTCCGGTCCCCCGGCGATGCCGACCACTTTGGCGCCGAGATTGCGCCCGACCTGACAGGCCAGGCTACCCGTAGCGCCCGCCGCCGCCGAAACCGCCAGCCACTCGCCCGGCCGCACCGCCGCCACCTCCCGCACGCCGACATAGGCCGTCCAGGCATTCATCCCCAGCGCGCCGAAATGCTGGCGCGGATCCGCGACGCTCTCGTCCACCGCTTCCAGCCCGGCCAGCGCGGGCATGACCACCGCCTGCTCCGCCCATTGCCCGAAACCGCGCACCAGGGTGCCGACCGGAAAGGCCGGATCGCGCGTCTCGCTGACCCGGCCGAGCACCAGCCCCACCATCTTCGCACCCAGCGGCAGCGGCGGCTGATAACCGTCCGTGCGCGGGCTCATCCACATGCGGGTCCCAGCATCCATCGACAACCATTCCGCCGCGATGCGCACTTCGCCCGAGGCCAGAGGCGCGGGCACTTCCTCGCAAAGGCTCAGGAAACGGGCGAAATCGCTGTTGCCTTGGGGGTGGCGGTCGAGCCGCCAGAAACGGTTGCCGGTCAAGTCTGATCTCCCAGTGGGCTCACTTCACCGTCACCTGCCCGCCCCTGCCCGCCACCTGACCAAACAGCTAGGGCTATCCGTTTGCACAGGCCCCGAGGGCACCGCGCAGGCCTACCAATGCGGGACAACAATAGATATATCGGGAGGTCCTGAGATGCGATTCTCGAAATCCGTCCTGTTCGCGTCGACGGCGCTGACGATCGGCCTATGCGTCCAACCCGCCGCCGCGCAGGAAGCCCCGGCGGCCCCTGCACCAGAGCAGGCCCAGCAACAGGCAGGCGGCATCCACGACATCATCGTCACGGCCCGCAAGCGGCAGGAAACCGCGCAGGACGTGCCGGTGGCCGTCACCGCCATCTCCGCCGAGCAGATCACCTCGCGCGACATCACCAGCGTAGAGAAGATCGCCGCGATCGCGCCCCAGTTCAACGTCGGCCGCGCCTCCAACGGTTCCGGCGCGCAGCTCACCTTGCGCGGCATCGGTTCCTCCTCCACCTCGATCGGCATCGAGCAATCGGTGGCGGTCGTCGTGGACGGCGCCTATTACGGCCAGGGCCGCGTGATCCAGGAGGGCTTCTTCGACCTTGCGCGGGTGGAAGTGCTCAAGGGCCCGCAGGCGCTGTTCTTCGGCAAGAACGCCACGGCCGGGGTCATTTCCATCACCACCGCCGATCCTACCCCGACGCCCGAGTTCCAGATCAAGGGCGGCTACGAATTCCGCAGCCAGCAATGGCGGGTCGAGGGCTATGCCTCGCTGCCGCTGACCGAGACCCTCGGCTTCCGACTGGCCGCGCGCTATTCGAAGATGGAGGGCGGCTATTACCGCAATGTCGCCGACGATATCGTCTATACCGAAGTGGACTCGGTCAGCGTCCTTGCGGGCGGAAACGGCGATCCCACCTCGCACATTGCCGCACCCGCCGCGCACAAGGCGCCGGGCGAGGAGGAATTCCTGGCCCGCGCCACGCTGAAATGGGAGCCGACCAGCCGCCTCACCGTCAGCCTCAAGGGCAATGTCGACTTCAACACCGTCAACAATTCCTCGTGGAACTACGTCGCCTTCGCCTGCGGCGATGGAGATACCTCGCAGCTCAACGGCTATGCCTGCGGCAAGCATTTCGTGACCCACCAGAACAACATGCCGGTAGACGTCGCCGCCGGATTTCCCTTCGCCAAGCAGAACGGCGCGCTTTACAACCGCTATCGTTCGGCGGGCGGCACCCTCAACGTGACATACGATGCCGACCAGCTCCAGCTGTCCTCGGTCACGAACTACCAGTGGAACAACAACCGCTGGGCCTGCGCCTGCGACTTCCAGTCCAGCAACAGCGCGGGCGGGCCCGGCAGCAACTGGGCGACCGAAAACTCCTCATGGAAAGCGTTCAGCCAGGAGTTTCGCGCGCTGACCCAGTTCGACGGCCCGTTCAACATGATGCTGGGCATGCTCTACCAGAAGACCCGCCGCGATTTCGAGCAATACGTCCTCACCGGCGGCGTTTCCAATTCCGCCGCACCGGCGGGGCTGGAACATGTCGCCACGGCCAAGACCAGCTTCACGAAGGGCGAGACCATGGCCGTCTTCGGCCAGATGACCTACAAGATCCTCCCCACGCTGGAACTGGCAGGCGGCGTGCGCTATTCCGACGAGACCAAGAACAGCTACTTCACCCAGTTCTACAACAACCCGCTGGTCACCAGCATCTTCCGCGACCAGTTCGACCCGGACGGCCTGGGCGAAGTGACCGCGCGCCAGCATTTCACCAACTGGTCCCCCGAAGCCACGCTGACCTGGAAACCGACCGACGACCTCATGGTCTACGGCGCCTACAAGACCGCCTACAAGTCGGGCGGGTTCTCCAACGGCGGGATCAATTCGAAGTTCTCGACCGATCCAACGGCAGACCTGACATTCGATCCCGAGAAGGCGGAAGGCTTCGAACTGGGCTTCAAGTCCACGCTGCTGGACCGCCAGCTTCGTTTCAACGTCACCGCCTTCAACTACAAGTACAGGAACCTGCAGGTCGACTTCTTCAACTCACCTATCTTCGCCTTCCAGACGCTCACCGCCGATGCCCGGACCAAGGGCGTGGAAGCCGAGTTCCAGTTCGCCCCCAACGGCGTCCCGGGCCTCGACCTTCACGGATCGGTGAACTACGATAAGGCCCGCTATACCGACTTCCCGCTCGCCCCCTGCTATGCCGGACAGACCCCGGCCGAAGGCTGCAACCTGGCGGGCAACTCCCGGCAGGACCTTGGCGGCCAGTCGCTCTCCGTCGCGCCGCGCTGGACCGGCAATCTCGGCGTCAACTACGAGATGTCGGTCGGCACATCGATGAAGCTGGGCATGAACGTCGACGCCCGGTATTCGGGCAGTTACCTTGCCTCCGCCTTCGGCAATCCCCTGTCGCGGCAGGGCGAATACGTGACGCTCGACGCCGGCTTGCGCTTCGGCGCCGAGGACGACAACTGGCAGGTGGCCGTGATCGGCAAGAACCTCACCAACCAGTTCTACGTCACCGGCGTGGTGGACGGCCCCTCTACCGGGAGCGGCACCGGCACCCCGGCGGGCATCAAGGCCGACCAGCTCGGCTTCGGCACCCTGCCCCGCACGGTCATGGTGGAAGTGACCAAGAAGTTCTGATGAAAGTCGTTTTGAAAAATGCCCGAAAGAGGGCATTTTTAAACGGCACCGGCCCACGCCCCCACCCGACCTCCCATCTAGGATACACTGAGTGGGAGGTCGGGTGGGGGCGTGGGCCGGTGCCGCAAAATCCGCCGCAGGCGGATTTTCAAAACAATCCATCATCGAAATCGTCGTCGTCAAGGTCGAACGGGTCTGAAGCCGGCGCGGCGGCGGTTTCGCCGCCGGGCTGGAATGCGCGGTGTACCTCGCGTTCGCGCGCCATGGTGTAGCGCGCCGCGATAGCAGCAAGCAGGTCGCCCAGCGCCGTCAGGGCTTCCTCGGAAATGGCGGGTTCCGCCAGGTCGGGTATCTCGCGCCCGAACTGCGAGAGACGTTCCGTGATCGCCGCCAGCGGCCCGCCGACATCCTCTTCGCAATCGATCTTGCCGGTGGTGTCCTCCAGAATCTCCGCGACCGAGGAAGCGCCTTCGTCCAGCTCGGACAGGCCCGAGCGCATGCGCTGTCCCCCGTCCCTGATGCAGCCAAGCGATTCCGCCAGAGCCGCACCGGCATCGACGCCCGCGTCTTCTTCCGAACCGCGAATGACGGTAGCCGCCACGGTCAGTCCGTCGAAGGAGCGCGCGATGCCCGAGGCGATAGTCGCCAGCGTGGCGGCAAAACCGCGAATTTCGGAGGCGACGACGGCAAGCCCACGTCCCTCGGGGCCCATGCGATAGCAGCGCAGATCGGTGTTCCAGGCCATCTGCTGGACATCGCTGGTAATGCGATGGACCGTCGCCAGCCGCTGCGACAGGTTCTCGGCCGTCGTGGAGGCCAGGCTGCTGAGGCGGCCCGAGCGGGCATCGGCCTCGCGCAGGCTCTCGGTCACGCTCGTCACTTCCGCCACGCTCTGCTCAAGCTGGTGGAGGAACGGCCCTTCTCCCGCGCTATCGGCCTCGCGTAAGTCGAGCAGGCTTGCCGCGCTTGGCCCGATGCCGCGCAGGCTGCTGGCGAGCAGGCGGGATTCGCGCTGGAACGTCTCCAGCGTGTCGGCGGCCTGGGCCGCCAGCAAGGCAACCGCGTGATCCGCCAGCTGCCCCGCGACATCGTCCGCAAGCGCGCCGGGCGCGGCGAGGAAGGCATCGACGTCCTGCAGTCCGTCCGCGAGATGCTCCAGCCGCTGGCGGGTGCTGTCGCCCACCTGAAGCGCGCCGAGCGCGGTGCCGACCTGGGCGCGGATCTGGCGCGCCACTTCGGCGATCCGCAAGGCCCGCTCCGAGAGTTCGAGCTGGTGCTGCTGCAAGGCCACGGCATCGCCGGAAAGCTTGCGCGGGATATGGGGGATGACCAGGGCGCATTCCCCGGCGAGCTGGCGCTCGACCTCGAACATCGCGGGCACGGCTTCGGCCAGCCAGACGATCTCCCGCGCGAGCGCTTCCATCTCGGTCTCGCCCAGGTCCAGCTTCACGAACATGGTATCGGCAAAGCTGGAGAAATCGCCCGTTCCCGCCGCCGCGACCTTTATGTTGAGCCCACAGATGCGCAGGAAACTGAGCGTGCGATTGACCTGATCGATCTGGTGCGAAAGCGCGGCGCTGGCCTGCTCGATCGCCACCAGTGCTTCCTTGCGCGCGGCCTGGATCGCGGGCAGCCGGGTCAGCCGCTCCGCCGTGCGCCGCATGGAATCCACCGCGGCATCGGCGGCGTCACGCTCGAAGGCGTTCGTCACGTTTTCCAGTGCCCCGATCAGGCCCTCGACGATCTCGTAGGCCCGCGCCAGCGCGGTGCCCGCCGCCACGAAGCGCGCGTCGAGACCTCCGGCGATCCCGGCCAGCGCCTCGCCCAGTTCGGCCAGCGAAAGGCCGGTCGCGGCGGCATGTTCGGGCATTTCCCCCGGAATCGCGGCGCGTTGCAAGGTGTCCTCCTGAATCTGTTCGGGGCAGTAAGCGGTTGTCGTCATCGGCCGGCCGTCTTTTGTTTCTTATCGATTGGTTGCAGCGAGCAGTTCGCGGGCGATGGCGCCCAGCGGGACCACCCGGTCCGCCGCGCCGCGCGCAATGGCTTCCTTCGGCATGCCGAACACGATCGAGGTCGCCTCGTCCTGCGCGAAAGTGCGGGCGCCCGCCTGCTTCATTTCCAGCAGGCCACGCGCCCCGTCGTCGCCCATGCCGGTCATGATCACGCCCACCGCGTTCGAGCCTGCCGAGCGCGCGGCCGAGCGGAACAGCACGTCCACCGAGGGACGGTGCCGCGAAACCAGCGGGCCGTCCTTGACCGCGACATGATAGCGCGCACCCTGCCGTTCCAGCATCAGGTGCTTGCCGCCCGGCGCGATCAGGACATGGCCGCGCAGCACCGGATCGCCGTCCACCGCTTCCTTCACGTCCACTTCGCACAGGCCATTGAGGCGCTTGGCGAAGGCGCGGGTGAAGTTCTCCGGCATGTGCTGTACCACGACGACGCCCGGCGCATTGGCGGGCAAGGCCTCCAGCACTTCGCGAAGGGCCTCGGTGCCCCCGGTCGAGGCACCAAGGCAGACCACCATCTCGGTGGTGCGGCTCATCGCCCGGCCGCTGGGCGGAGGCAGCACGGCATCGGCGGTGAGCTTCTTCTGCGGACCTTCGGGCTTTGCCTCGCGCGTGGCGGGACGTCCGCGAACCCTTGCGCGGGAGGCGCCCTTCACGACGTCGCGGATCTGGAGGTTGTGCTCGGCCAGATGGTCGGCCACGCCGATACGCGGCTTCAGGATCACGTCCACCGCGCCCGCTTCCATGGCCTGGAGCAGCGTTTCCGAGCCTTCCTCCGTCAGCGACGAGCACATGACCACCGGCACCGGGCACTGCGACATCAGCTTGCGCAGGAACGTGATGCCGTCCATGCGCGGCATCTCGACGTCGAGCGTGATGACGTCGGGCACTTCCTCCTGGATCCGGCGCGCGGCGCTGAACGGGTCGGGCGCCGAACCGATCACCTCGATCTCGGGATCCTCCTGGAGGATCGCGGTCATCGTCTGGCGCACGCTGGCGGAATCGTCGATCACGAGGACGCGGATCTTCCTGCTCGCAAGCATGGCCTCAGTCCTTCCGAAACACGGTATTGGCCACTTGCGTCAGCGGCAGGTCGTGCCCGGTGATCGATTCCGAGTGCCCGAGGAACAGGTGGCCGCCCGGCTTCAGGCAATCGACGAGCCGCGAAACCACTTGCCGCTGCGTCGGCTTGTCGAAATAGATCAGCACGTTGCGGCAGAAGATCAGGTGCATGGGCTCTCCCACCGGATAGCGCTCGTCCATCAGGTTTAGCCGGGCGAAGCCGATCGCGCTGCGCAGGGCGGGCACCATGCGCACGTCACGCCGGGCCAGATCGCGCGGGAACATCACATATTTGCGCTGCAGCGCCTCGGGTACGGGATCGACCAACTCCGCCGGATAGATGCCGCTGCGCGCGGTCTCCAGCACGTCGGTGTCGAGATCGGTGGCCAGGATGCCATAGGCGGGGCCGCCCCGGTTCTCGGCATGATCGTCCAGCACCATGGCCATCGTGTAGGGTTCAGGCCCGGTCGAGCAGGCCGCGCTCCAGGCCCGGATCGTGCGGACGCCGCGCGCGGTCATGTCCGGCAGGATCACCTTGCTCAGGTACTCGAAATGGCCCGGTTCGCGGAAGAAGTCGGTCTTGTTGGTCGTCACCGCGTTGATCAGCGACAGGCCTTCCGCCGCGAGATTCTCGGCGGCGAAGATATAGTCGCAGTAGTCGTCCAGCGTCGGCGCGCCGATCGTCCGCTGGCGGCGGCGCAGACGACCTTCGAGCATGGTCTTCTTGCTCTCGGGCATCTTGATGCCGGAATATTCGTAGATATAGGCCGCCAGCCGCGCGAAGTTGCGCTTGCTCATCGGGTCTCCGGCATGGGGATTTCCGCCCATGGCGCTTCCGGTGGAAACGGTCCCGGAACTGGAACTGCGACTGGCTAAAGCGGCGGCGGTCATCTGCGCGGCTCCGGGATAGAGGAAAGAAGGTTCAGGCAGCGGCGGCGGAGAGGCGCGAGGCTTCTTCCGCCGAGAAGATTCGCGCCATGTCCACCAGCACGGTGAAGCCCTCGTCGCGCTTCACCACGCCGCCGATATATTCGGACGGCCAGCGCACCCCCACATCGGGTGCGCCGCCGATCTGGTCGAGACGGAAGCTGGTGACCTCGATCACCCGGTCCACCACCAGCCCCAGCACCAGCACGCGGTCCTCCAGCGGGATATCCGCCACCAGGATGCGCGTGGCCGGGGTGGGCTCCACCGGCGGCAGGCCCAGCCGCAGGCGCAGGTCGATCGTGGTCACGCCTTCGCCGCGCATGTCGGTCAGGCCGAGCAGATAGTCCGGCCCGCCGGGAATGCGGAAGGTTTCCCGGTAGTCGAGGATCTCGCGGACCAGTGCCACCGGCACCGCGAAGATCTCCGCCCCCAGGCCGAAAGTGACGGCCTGGATTTCGGACGCCTCGGTCATGCCGCGTGCATCCCGAAGGCGTCGTCGTGGTCGTCCGGTCCGCCCATGGCGAGATCCAGAGCGAAGCCGTTGCTCCTGGGCTGGCCGTTCGCGGGCACCGGGCGCTTCACGGGCGCCTTGATGGCCGCCTTGATCGGGGCCGCCTTGCGCACGCCCGCGCTGCGGACGGGCTTTCCGGCATCATCGACGCGGAAGTAGGAAATGCTCGCCTGAAGCTCCTCCGCCTGGGCCGCGAGTTCTTCCGAGGTGGAGGAGATCTGCTCCGATGCCCCGGCGTTCTGCTGGGTCACCTGGTCGAGCTGCTGGATCGCCTGGTTGATCTGGCCCGCACCGATGTCCTGTTCACGGCAGGCGGCGCTGATTTCCGAGATCAGTTCGGCCGTGCGGCGAATGTCCGGCACCAGCCTGGAGAGCATGTCGCCCGCCTCGGTGGCGGCATCGACGGTGTTCGACGAAACCGCGCTGATCTCCGCCGCCGCGCCCTGGCTGCGTTCGGCCAGCTTACGCACTTCCGAAGCGACGACCGCGAAGCCGCGGCCATGTTCGCCCGCGCGCGCCGCCTCGACGGCTGCGTTCAGCGCCAGCAGGTCGGTCTGGCGGGCGATTTCCTGGACGATGCCGATCTTCTCGGCAATCGTGCGCATGGCGCCGACGGCGCGGTCCACCGCCACGCCGCTGGCTTCGGCGTCCTGTGCGGACTGGCGGGCGATCTTCTCGGTCTGGGCGGCGTTCTCGGCGTTCTGCTTGATGTTGGCCGACATCTCTTCCATCGAGGCCGAAGCCTGCTCGGCGGCGGCGGCCTGCTCGGTCGCGCCCTGCGAGACCTGTTCGGACGTCGAGGACAGTTCCTGGCTGCCGCTGGCGACATTGTTGGCGGCCACGGTCGCATCGCCGACCACGCCGCGCAGGCGATCGATCATGCGGACCAGCGCATGGCCCAGCGTATCCTTGTCGGACAGCGGCTTGTGGGTGACGGTCAGGTCGCCGTCGGCGATCTTGTCGGCCAGGCCCGCGCTGACGCGCAAGTTGGCGGTCATCCGGTTGACGGTATCGACCAGGTCCTTGATCTCGTCGTTCGAGGTCACTTCCACGTCGTTGTCGAGATCGCCGATGGCTACCGCGTTGATCGCATTGCCAACCCGGCCGAGGCCGCGCGAGACGATCAGCGAGATCCATACCGCGCCCACCAGCGCACCGATGATCGCGACGGCGGCTACGGTAAGCAGCGTGGCGCGGGCCGAGGCGTAGAGCGCGTCGGTCTGCTTGTCGACCTGCTGCATGTCGTCGCGGGCGCGCTCCACCAGATCGTCGGTCTGCTTGCTGACGCGGTCGAGCACGGCACGGGCGCTACCCAGCGCCAGCACGGCGGCTTCCGCGTTCTGCCCACCTCTCGCCAGGGTGCGGATGCGGGTATCGAGCGGCTTGAAGTTCTCGAACGAGGTCCGCATCTCGCGCCAGGTCTGCTTGGCCTCGGGCGCCGAATTGGCTTCGCCCTCGTCCAGCAGGCGGTCGAATTCGGTCATCGAGCGACTGGCCTTGTCGTCGAATTCCTTCATCAGTTCCGGGTCGTCGGTCATCGTCATGGAGCGCTCATTGCGCGAGAGCGTGCCGAACACGACCTGCACCTGCTGCGCCCGGTCGAGGCGGGCGGCGGGACCGTTGATGAGATCGGTGATCGCGGTGTTGAGCGTGCTGAGGCGGGTCAGGCTGACGCCGACGACCACCGCAAGCAGGATCAGGATGATGGCGAAGGTAACGCCCAGCTTCATTTTTATCGTTGCGCGCATGACAATGGGAACCCTGGAAACGGGATTGGGGGGAAAGTCGGTAAGGGAGAAAGGAGAGGAGGCGCGGCGTCAGGCCGCGTGGGTGCTGAACGCCTCGTCCTCGCTGTCGGGACCGCCGGTCGAGAGATCGAGCGCGAAACCGCGAGCGCGGGCCTGCTGATCGGCCACCGAGAGCCCCCGGCTGCCGCGCGCGGGCGCTGCCGGCCTGCGGGGCGCAGGTGCCGATGCCATCTGGCGGAGCGCGACCGTCGCGGGCTTGCGGGAACGGCCGCTTTCCGACGTGCGGAAATAGGCGATCGAGGCCTGAAGCTCTTCCGCCTGCGCGGCCAGTTCTTCCGAAGTGGTCGAGATCTGCTCCGATGCCCCGGCGTTCTGCTGGGTCACCTGGTCCAGCTGCTGGATCGCCTCGTTGATCTGGGCGGCGCCGATGTCCTGTTCGCGGCAGGCCACGCTGATTTCGGAAACCAGTTCGGCCGTGCGGCGGATATCGGGCACCAGCCGGGTGAGCATGTCGCCCGCCTCGGCAGCGGCCTGCACCGTTTCGGTGGAGACGGCGCTGATCTCGGCGGCGGCGTGCTGGCTGCGTTCGGCCAGCTTGCGCACTTCCGAAGCCACGACCGCGAAGCCACGGCCATGCTCGCCCGCACGCGCCGCCTCTACGGCTGCATTCAGCGCCAGCAGGTCGGTCTGGCGGGCGATTTCCTGGACGATGCCGATCTTCTCGGCAATCGTGCGCATGGCGCCGACGGCCCGCTCCACGGCGACGCCGCTCGATTCCGCATCCTTGGAGGACTGGCGGGCGATCTTCTCGGTCTGGGCCGCGTTGTCGGCATTCTGCTTGATGTTGGCCGCCATCTCTTCCATCGAGGCCGAAGCCTGCTCGGCGGCGGCCGCCTGCTCGGTCGCGCCCTGCGACACCTGCTCGGAATTGGCCGAAAGCTCCTGGCTCCCCGCCGAAACGTTCTCGGCCGCCACATTGGCATCGCCCACCACGCCGCGCAGGCGCTCGATCATCATGTTGGCATGGTTCAGCAGGTCGCCGATCTCGTCGTTGGACCTGACGTCGACCGTGCGGGTCAGGTCGCCCTCCGCCACCTGCCGCATCGCGTCACCGGCCGCCCTGAGGCCGCGTGCGATGACCAGCGAAAGATAGGCGGCGGCGGCCAGCGTGATCAGCACCGCGGCCACGCCCATGCCGATCATCAGCGAACGGGCCGAACCGAAAGTCACTTCGGTGTCGTCGTCCGCCTTGGACATCATCCGCTGCTGGGCATCGACCAGCGTTTCCACGGTCTTGGTCACGGCCTGCGCGCGCTCACGCGATTCGCCCATGGTCAGTTCGGCAGCGGCGGCCTTGTCGCGGCTGCTGAGTTCGCTCACCTGCTGGTTCACCGGCTTGAAGGCGTTCCACTGTTCGCGCAGCTGCGCCCACGATGCACGGGTTTCGACGGAGGCGACGGCATTGGCCTGTTCCACTTCCTGCTCGACCCGGTCGCGCCAGGTGGAAATCCGGGTTTCCAGCTCCCGCCGCTCCACCGGATCCTCGGTAAGGACGAGGTTCTTCTCGGACCGCACCATCATGCTCACGCCGCTGTCGATCGCGCGGGCGCGGTCGAGCTGCTTGGCCGGACCCGCCACGAGGCCGCCGATGGCATCGTTGAGCGTGGTGAGGCGGGAAATGCCGACCGCAATGGTCGCCGTCATGATGACAAGGAGGATCGCGAAGGTCCCCCACAGCTTCAGCTTGATCGTTGCACGCATGATGGCCCCCGCCTCAATGTACTGTGGATGGCTGACCGGCGGCGGAATCGCCTGCGCCGGTCAAGGAACGAAAGATCGCCGCAAGGTCGGGCAAGACGACCACGCCGTCCCGGCGGCGCACCAGCTCGCGCACGAAATCGCGGCGCCAGCGCATGCCCACGGCAGGCGGCTCCTCGCTGGCATCGCGGTCGAGCGTCGCCACTTCGTGGACCTTGTCGGTGCGGATGCCGATCTGGAACACTTCGCCTTCCGCTTCGGTCTCGATCACGACTATGCGGCTGTCGACCGTCGCCTCGGCCGCGGGCATGGCGAAGGCCAACCTCAGGTCCGCGATCGGGATGATCTTGCCGCGAAAGTTGACGACGCTGCCCAGCAGGGGCGCGGCGCCGGGCACGCGGGTTTCCGGCAGAAGGTCCAGGATCTCGCGGACCAGCGTGGCCTCCAGCGCGAAAGTCTCCTCGCCGAGGTTGAAAGTCAGCACTTCGAGACGGCCTTCGCCATCCCACTGCGTGGAAGTCGATGCAGGAATGGATTCTGGCATGGTGCTTATCCGGCGGCGCGCAGCCGCTCCTCCTGGTTCTGGCCGAGCATGACGAGCTGGGCGACATCGAGGATCAGCGCGACGCCGCCGTCGCCCAGGATCGTGGCGCCTGCAAAAGTCGCGACGTCGCGGTGGAGCGGGGACATCGACTTGATGACGGTCTGGTGGCTGCCGATGATCTGGTCCACCACCAGCCCCACGCGCTCGCTGCCGGTGGCGATGACGACGATCTTCTGGTGCGGATCGGGCCGCGTGCCGGTCTCGAAGATCTCGCGCAGGCGCAGGAACGGCACCAGCCGGTCGCGCAAGGTGATGAAGCTGCGGCCGCGCGAGCGCAGGTCTTCCTCAAGGCTGAGTTCGAGGCATTCCTCCACCGCGCCCAGCGGGATAACGTAGCGACCCTCGCCCACGCGGACCAGCAGCCCGTCGATGATCGCCAGGGTCAGCGGGATGCGCAGCACCACGGTGGAACCTTCGCCCGGTGCCGAGGTGATGTCGATGGCGCCGCGCAGGCTCTCGATCGTGCGCTTCACCACGTCCATGCCCACGCCGCGCCCCGACAGGTTCGTTACTTGCGCCGCCGTGGAGAAGCCCGGATGGAAGATCATCTGCAGCAGGTCGTGGTCGGAGATCGGCTGGCCCGGCTGGATCAGCCCCTGAGCCTCGGCCTTGGCGCGCACCCGCTCGCGGTCGATCCCGCGCCCGTCGTCGCGGATGGTGATCAGCACCTCGCCGCCCGCCTGATGGGCGGAGAGATGGACCTGCCCGGCCTCGGGCTTGCCGGCAGCGCGGCGATCCTCGGGCGTTTCGAGGCCGTGATCGCATGCATTGCGGATCAGGTGGACCATGGGGTCGGCCAGCCGCTCGATCATGGTCTTGTCGACTTCGGTGGTCTCGCCTTCGGTCGAAAGCGTGATGCTCTTGCCGGTTTCGCGGGCGAGATCATGGACGAGACGGCGGAAGCGGCTGAACAGGCTGGCGACGGGCACCATGCGCAGGACCATCATGGTATCGCGTAGCTCACCCGCAAGCCGCTCGATTTCCTCGGAAATCGAGCGCAGCGCCAGTTCGTTGCCGACTGCGGAGCCGTGACCGCTGGCCAGCTGCGAAAGGCGGCTCTGGACAATGACCAGTTCGCCCACGCGGTCCATCAGTTCGTCGAGCCGCTCGGCAGGCACGCGCACGCTCTCGCCGGATTTCGCGGCGCTGGCGGGGCCAGTCGCGGGACCAGTGGCGGGGCCGGGCTTGGCCGAAGTCGCAGCTGCCGGGCCTTCCGATACGGTAGCGGGAATGTCGGACAACGTGTCCGATAATTGCACGGCCTGTCCGACATCTTCGGAGGGTTCGGCCTCCAACGGTTCGACGGTCAGTTCCATGTCGTCCATCACGAAGATGAACACGTCGTCGATATCGTCGCGCGAGATGTCGCCGCGCAGTTCGACGTCCCAGCCGATATGGCATTCGGTCGGCACCAGATCGGCCAGGGCGGGAATGGTATCGGTGCGCACGGTGATGCGGCACGCGCCGAGGTCGCGCAGCTCGTCCAGCAGCATCAGCGGGTTGGTGCCGTTGGCCATCGCCTCGGCGGGAAGGCGGAAGAACAGACGCCAGCCCCGAGCGGCGGTTGCCGGACCGGCCGAACCGGAAGAGGCAGGCGCGGCAACCGGAGCGGCTTCAGCCCCGCCTGCCGCGTCGATCGCCGCCTGAAGCTGCGCCAGGATCGCGGCTCCGGCGCTTTCCAGACCGGCACCGTCGCCCTCGATCAGCGCGCGCATGTGATCGCGGGCCGAGAGGATCACCGCCACGAGTTCCTGCGTCGCCGGGGCCAGCCCCTTGCGCACGCGGTCGAAGGCGGTTTCGCAGTGGTGGGTGAACTCGGCCAGTGCGTCGAAGCCGAACATCGCGCCAGAGCCCTTGAGCGTATGCAGCCCCCGGAACACTTCGTCGATCAGCGCGCGGTCTTCCAGCCGGTGGCCGAGATCGAGCAGCCCCTGCTCGATCTGGTCGAGCAGGTCGCCCGCCTCGACGCGGAACGCCGCGACCGGATCCTGCGTGTTCACCGGCCCAGGACCTTGCGCGAGACCTTGATCAGCTGTTCGGGCACGAAAGGCTTCACCAGCCAGCCGGTGGCCCCGGCCGCCTTGGCCTGCTGCTTCATCGCGTCATCGCTCTCGGTGGTGAGGAAGATGATCGGCACGCCGGCCTGCTCGGGCGCCTTGCGCAGTTCGCGGATCATCGTCAGCCCGTCCATGTTGGGCATGTTGAGATCGGTAATGATCAGGTCGAACCGCTTGGCGCCCGCCGCGGCCAGCCCCTCGACGCCGTCGCCCGCTTCGGTGACGTCATAGCCCGCGCCGGTCAGCGCGATGCGGATCGCCATGCGCAGGCTGGGGGAATCGTCGACGGTAAGAATAGAGGCAGTCATTGCGGCAGTTCTCCGTGGAACCAGAATTCGAGGTCCTGAGGGGTGAGATCCGTGAGGAAGCCCGCCCGTTCGAGCAGGGCGACAAGCGCGCCCTCAGCAGGCCGGGCCAGACGCAGTTCGCGCCCTGCGCGCTTCCACTGCATGCGCGCCGCGTAGAGTATCTCCACGAATGCCAGATCGACTTCGGTCAGATCCGACAAATCGAGATCGATATTACTTTCCGCTTCGAATTGATCGGAAAGACTATTTGCGAATTGGCGAGCGGAACGCACCGTCACCGACTGCGGAACTGCCATTAGGTGGCGCATCACGTCCTCATGGATTTCGCCGATGAGTTAGACGCTTCGGCGCGAGCAGGGGGATGATCTGATTGTAGGAGGAAATCGGCCGAAATGGATTGCAGGCGCCGATTTTTTCATTCCGCGCTACTTGTCGTCAGGAGATCGGATCGGGCTTTTCGGTGCATGACGAGGCGGCAGGTTCTGCGGCACCGATAGAGTCTTTGTTTGGTACGCCTTCGACATCCGTCGAAGGCTTGCGGCACCAGCCCACGCCCCCACCCGACCTCCCATCAGGATACACTCGTGGGAGGTCGGGTGGGGGCGTGGGCTGGTGCCGCTCAAAAATGCCCATCTGGGCATTTTTCAAAGAATCTCAGCAGCCTTTCGGCGCGTGCTGCCGATGGATGTTGCGGAAAGAGCGGCTCTTGAACAGCCAGCGACCGCCGATCTTCACGCACGTATCCTCATAGACTCCCCGGTCGCGCATCGTCACGCCGTCCTGGTCGTAGACTTCCGAGGTATAGCTGCGCATCGTCGCGCTATCGCCCGAGACCGCGATCGCGCCGGGCCAGGCTTCGAACATGATGCCGGGATAGGCCTTCATCGCTTCCAGCCACATGGCGACGATCGCCGGACGGCCTCTGGTGGTGCCAAGTTCGGGATAGTCCGGCAGCGACCATTCGGCATCCTCGGCCCAGGTCGCCCCCCAGTCCTGCGCATCGCGGCGGGTCACGGCGTCGGCGTAGGTTTCCAGCAGTTCGCGTATGGCCAGGCGATCCTCGAATGGTCCGGCAAAGGACATGGCATTCTCCCGTTCTGAAGGTCAGGTTTCGACCGGGCGTTCATCCGGCCCCGGCGGCGTATCGGGCACGGCGACCTCGATTATCCCCTCGGCGATGCGCAAGGCGAAGCGGCGAAGGTCGGCATAAGTGCCGCCGATGCAGCGCCCCGTCGCTGCCTCGAAGCGGGCGCCGTGCAGCGGGCACATGATCGCGCCGCGCCGTACCTTGCCGCCGGAAAGCCGCGCGGCCTGGTGCGTGCAGCGATCGTTCAAGGCGCTGAAGCCCTCATCCGTGCGCACCACCAGCACGCTCCAGCCCGCGATCCGCGCGGCCAGCTTGCCTTCCTCGGGAAACTCGGCCTCGGCGATCAAGCCATGCCAGACGTCGCTCATCATGTCAGAGACCATTTGGAAAATGCCCGAAAAGGGCATTTTCTTGCGGCACCGGCCCACGCCCCCACCCTACCACCCGCAGGATACTACCGTTGGGTGGTAGGGTGGGGGCGTGGGCCGGCGCCGCGAAATTCGCCTGCGGCGAATTTTCAAATTGTAACAAGGGTCTTTCCTATGGTGCGGCCGGACATCAGGTCGATGAAGGCCTCGGGAAGTTTGTCGAAACCGTCGCGCAAGTTGGCCAGCGGCTTCAGCTTGCCTTCGGCGACCCAGGCGTCGAGTTCGGCCTGGGCCTGCGCCAGGACTTCGGGATAGTCGTAAGTGATGAAGCCCTGCATGCGGATGCGGTTGACCACCAGTTGCCAGAGCGTGCGCACCCCGTGGGGGTGGTCGGCATCGTTGTACTGGCCGACCATGCCGCAGACGGCGACCCGGCCATGCAGGCGCATCAGCGGCAGCACCGCTTCCAGCACTTCGCCGCCGACATTGTCGAAGTAGACATCCACGCCTTCGGGCGCCGCTTTCGCGATCTCTGTCGCGATGTCGGGCGTCGCGCGGTAATCGATGGCCGCGTCGAACCCGAGGTCGCGGATCACCGCCGCCTTCTCGGCCGACCCTACCAGGCCGACGACCTTGCAGCCTCGCGCCTTGGCGATCTGCCCGGCGGTGGAACCGGTCGCCCCCGCCGCGGCGCTGATCACCACCGTCTCGCCCGCCTTCGCCTCGCCCACGGCGAAAAGGCCGACCCAGGCCGTGAGCCCCACCGGGCCGAGCGCGCCCATGTAATGGTGAAGTTCCGTGTCCGGCCTTCTGCGCACCGTCTCCAGCCCCCAGGCCTCGCCCGAAAGCACATAGTGGTCCGACCATGTCGCGAAAGCGCGGACCAGGGTGCCGACCGGATAGTCGGCGTGGCGGGATGCCACCACTTCGCCCAGCGACATCCCCTTGACCGGCGCACCGAGGGCGACCGGCTCGACATAGCTTGGCCGGTCGTCGAGGAAGCCGCGGATCGCCGGATCGACCGAACCCACCCGCATCGCCACCAGGAACTCCCCCGGACCGGGCGGCGCCAGTTCCGCCTCCCTCAGCGCGAAGTCTTCCGGCACCGGCACCCCTTTGGGTCGCCTCGCCAGAACTATCTGTCTGACCTTTCCCATTCCGGCAGCTTAGCCCCGTCGCCCGCGCCGGGACTGCTAGTCGAAACGCTAGGTTCGGGAAATTCGCGCCTTTGCCACATTCGCCGGGGAGAAGGAGCCAAAGCCATGACCATGAGCCGCGACGACATGATCGCCTTCGTCGACCGCCTCTATGCCGCCACCGGCGCGGGCGACTGGGACACGGCCAGTGCCATGCTGACGGACGATTTCGTCGCCCACGAAGCGGAGGGACTGCCGATGGCCGGGGAATATCGCGGACGAACGGGCCTGCGCGATCTCTATGCCAAAGTCATGGGCCTCTGCGACGTCGCCGCGCTGGACCGGATCGAGACGACCGCCGGAACCGACTATGCCGTGACCCTGCTCTCGCTGCGCTTCGCCGATCCGGCGCTGCCCCCCGCCGAAATATGCGAACGCTTCCGCTTCCGTGACGGGAAATGCTGCGAGATCAAGCCGTTCTATTACGATCCCGCGCCTTTCGTTGCCGCTGCCGAGGCGAAATCTGCCGCCTTGTGACTGAGCCCAAGGGTCGCACCGGGCAAAAAAACAATCGGTTGCCTTAGCTGAACGGGAACAAGCTGTAATTCCTTGCGCTTTCAATGGACAAGCTTTGCAATGCCGGCGGCGTGCGACGAAAATCGCCCGGTCCTTTTGAAAGAAATGCACAGAAAGCTTCGCTAGGCCGTTCTTTATGGGCGCCGAAATGCTATGCTCGCAGTTGCAGCAATCAGCGCAACACTCAGCACGGGGCCACTGAATGCCGAAGGATGCAACGGTTTACTCGCTCGATTCCATCCCTGCCGGGACTGTAAGGTCCACCACGCCGTTGAACGACCAGCTGTCCGTCATCCTGGCCGACTTGCGCGACCGCATCGGCGAAGCCGACGACGTGACGCTGGATTTCAAGGGGAAGCTTCACGTCCATCTCGACGTGAAGCGCGGCGAGGACCTGCCGCTGGTGGAAGCCAAGCTCGCCGAGCTGGGCGACGGCATGTTCTCGCAGATCAGCCGGGGCGCGACGCCGAACCACCCCTTTTCGCACCGCGTCAGCGCGCTGGTGACGATCTGAGGAGAATGTAGAGGCTCATTCGAAAATGCCCTCACGCGGGCATTTTCGAACCCTTACGCCATCTTGGCGGCGTAGATCATGCGCCCTTGGCCAAGGTGGTCGAAAGCGCGGCTCAGCAGGCTGTCGCCCACCGCGAGGCAGCCTTGGCTGCGGCCCAGCTTGCCGTGCGCACCGATCATGTTCGGCTCTGCATACCAGGCCCCGTGGATCACGATGGCCCGCTCCAGCGCATTGCTGTTGGTCGAATCGAGGCCGATCAGCCGCTGCGAACGGCCATGCCCGCCGTAATAGTAATCGCCGGTAAGATAGGCGCCTTCGCTGCTGGCGTTGGAACCCGGACGGTTCGAAAAACGCTGCAACCAACCGGTATGGCCCGGATCGGAGCCACTGCCGTGCGCGACCGGAACCGAAGTCGTCTTGCGGTTTTCCAGATCGACAAGGTGGAAACGCGGCTCGGACGAGGAGGCCGAGAAATCGACCACTCCGATCCGGTCGCGCCGGACGCGCCGGTCATGCCGGTCGAGCGCCTGCATGGCCGCGTCGAACAGTTCGGGGCGAATGCCTTCCGGCCGGAAGGCCGCGGGAACGGGCGGCAGGGCGGCAGGCGCTACCGGCGCGATCGTTCCGGCTCTCGGGCCAATTTTGGGAAGCACCAGCGAGGGCGCGCGGCTGCGCTCCGGCACTGCGGAGGAGATGGCGCGGGCTGCAGAGGACGATGACGCTGCGAACGCGGTGGCTGCAACGATCAGATTGCGACGGCTGAATTTCATATCCTCGCTGCCATATAGCGATTCCGTCGACAAAGTCTTGGCCAGATTTGCCCGCTCCGCCACAAGCTCTTGTCCCGCTTCGAAAGACGAGAAAGGACCATACATCATGACGGCAAGCCGTTCCGCTAGACTTTCGAGTGAGGATTACCGCGCCGCAGTGGGCGTGATCATCCGTAACCTACAGAAGAGCGGGGATTTGTCCGACGCCCAGCTGGCTACCCGACTGGGCTGCTCCACCGGAACGATCCGCAACGCGCGTGGCCGCGCCACCAGCCTCGATCCCCTGATCCTGACCCGAATCGAGCAGGAGTTCGGCCCCGGCGCGATCGACCCCTTCCTGGCGCTCGGCGATGTCCGTGCCGTGCCGCTGGCCAGCGCGCGCCTGCCGATGGACCCGGTGCTCGCCATCGTCGAGGCGCTTCACAGCATCGTCGAGGCGCAGGCGGTGGACAGCGAAGGCGGCTCCCGGATCACCGCCCCGGAACTGCGCAAGATCATCGAGGAACTGCGCCACGGCCGCACCGCGCTAGACGCCCTGATCGCAAGGGCGGAAGCGGGACGATGAAGGCGTGCAACCGTTTAAAAATCCGCCTGCGGCGGATTTTTAAACCAGTTATTCGTCCTGAAATGGGACTCCTTCCCGTTGCGAAATAGCCTCATGCAACACGCCATGTGTGCAGTTGTGCGCTTGAGCCGAAGCGGGTGAAAAGCTAGTCTGACAGCAGGGGCAAGGTCGCGGAATCCGCATGAATTCAGACGAACGCCGATTGGATGGCTGGAAGGCGATCGCAGCCTATTTCGGCAGGGACCGCACCACCGTCGCGCGCTGGGCACGCGAGCGGGGGCTGCCGATCCACCAGCTTCCCGGCGGCAAGCAGAAGACCGTCTTCGCCTATCGCCACGAACTGGCCGAATGGGAAAGCCGCAATCCCGGCGAGGATCCCAAGCCCGAGGACCCCGCGCCGGAGCCGGAACCCGCCGTTCCGTCGCCTCTTGCCGATCTTCCGAAACCAAAGCGCAAGTGGCCCCTGGCCCTCGCCGTTGCGCTCGCGCTGATCCTGGCCATGGCCGCCGCCTTCATGACCTGGCACAAGCCCCGCTCGGCAACGCTTCCCGCCGACCCGCTTGCCGCCCGCGACTATATCGCCGCCCGTGACGCCTGGGCGCACCGCACACCAAGGGACCTCGCCACCTCGATCCGCCTCTACGGCGCCGTCATCGCCCGCGAGCCGGGCTATGCCCCTGCCCGCGCCGGGCTGGCCGAGGCCTGGCTGATCTACCGCGAATATGGCGAAGTCAGCGATGCGGAGGCTTACGGCAGGGCCCGGATCGCCGCCGACAAGGCGCTGGAACTCGATCCGGGACTGGCCAGTGCCTACCGGGCCAAGGCCTTCATCGATTACTGGTGGGACAACGATCCCGCAGCCGCGCTCGAGGCCTTCCGCAAGGCGCTGAACCGTGCGCCGCATGACGGGCTGACCTATTTCTGGCTGGCAAACGTCCTTTCGGACCTCGGCGAAAGCGCCAAGGCGGAACGCTATTACGCGCGCGCCGTGGAACTTTCGCCGGGATCGCAGCCCATTGCGGTGGAGCGGGCCTGGGCGCAGTGGCAGGCCGGTCACGACGCAGCGGCGATGAAAGCCTTGCTCGATCTGAAGCGGACCTACCCGCAGGACGCCACGGTCAGCAGCTGCCTGTACTGGATCTATCTCGGCCGCGGCGACATCCACGGTTTCGCGCGGGAATTCGCCGATTTCGCGCGCCTGCGCGAGGATCCCGGCACCGAGCAGCTCTCCCGCAGGCTCGCCCGCGCGGTCGCGGACGATCCCGCCCATGCCCATCGGATCATGGTGGCCGATGCCCTGGGCGAGATAGCAGAAGGCGGACGGCGTATCCGCCAGACCCCGGCCTTCTACGCCTCGTCCATGCACGACCGCGACTTGCTGCTGAAACTGATGCGCGAAGCGGTCGTACTCGGCGAGCGCTGGTATTCGCGGCCGGTCACGCGCCGAATCCAGGCTAGCTGGAAAAACGACCGCGAAGTGAACCGGCTGCTGGACCAGCTCATGCCCCCGGTACCGGACGTGCGGCTGCCCTAGGCCTACACGCGAATCCGGTTGACGACACCCTCACTTTGCGCTGCGTGCAGATGTGAGCGCTCACTCGGACCGGGCTTGCCTATACCCCTGACTTTCCGGCCGGTTTTCGGTGATCTTCCGCAATTTGCAGCAATTTGCATCACGTGGGAATCACAAGTTTCGTTGTAAAACTTCTCTCGAGCATCGAGGGGGCGCAATTTTCCGAAAGGGATTGCGGGGATCGGGGGATCTGGCCAGTCCGGTGCTTGTACTAGCGACCCAAAACTTGGCCCCGCGGGTATAGGACCGGCGGGGCCTATTTTGTCGGCCGGCCCATTTTGTTGGTAGAACCTCCTGACCTGTTCATGCCTTGCGCTTGCGCCAGTTCCACGCATGACCACCCACCAGAAGCAGGCTGCCCGCCACCGTCAGCCCCGTCTCGCCAAGCGGCAGCGGCGCGTGGAGCACGCCGAGCACGAGGAAGGCGATCCCCGCTACGCCCAGCAGGGCCGGTCCCGCCGCGCCGTGGCGGCGATAGCCCAGCAGGAAGGCGGCCAGTGCAGCCGGCGCCACTAGGCCCAGCGCCGCAAGATGGAACAGGTCCGACTGGAAGAACGTGCCGAGCAATCCGGGAAGCAGGAACAGCAGCACCGGCAGGGCGAGGCAATGCAACATGCAGAGCGTCGATGCAGAAATCGCGGTCGATTCCACGATATCTGCAAATAGGCGCTTCCGCGCCCCATCGGGCGCCCAGTGCGGGGAGACGCAATGCTCGCTCATTCGGTTCGGCTCCTGCTTGATATAGTTATGTTACAACATTACATGGCGATCCAATCCGCATTGAAAAGGGCCGCCCATGAAAAATCTTGCCGTGATCGAACCACCTCGCCCGCCAGCCCAGGCAGACCGGGACGGCGCGGTGCATGGACAGGAGAGCGCTATCCTCGGCAGGATTCTCGCCGACGATGTCGATCTCGCACTCTGGGAGCGGCATCTCGATCCGCGCGTGGCGCAGGAAATCGCCGCCATCGATCTCGATACGGTCGACGATCTGCTGCTGACATGCGAAGCGGCAAAGGTGGAGGAGCAGTTCCGCGCGCTCCTGCGGGACAGCGGCTATCCCCCCTGCCCCGTGCTGGTGGCGGACGTCGCGATGCTGGCGGCCCTGCACGCCCGGCTGCTGGGCGAGCAGCGGGTAACGATCCGGCTGGAAGTGGTGGAGACCGACGCCTGCCGCAAGTTCCACGCCGACTTCGTGACGGTCCGCACGATCACCACCTACTTCGGCCGCGGCACGCAATGGATGCGTGGAGGCGAAGACCAGGTTCACGAATTGGCGGCCGGAACGGTGGGGCTGTTCAAGGGACGGCTTGCCCACGGCGAACCGTCCATCCTGCACCGCTCACCGCCCATCGCAGATTTGGGCGAAACCCGCCTTGTGCTGGTTATCGATTCCGCTGCGAGCCGCTAAATACCCTTTCACCGGTTCGGTTCCCCACTGCGCGACGAACGGTGCGCCCCGTGCGATCATCACGCCGGGGCCGGGCTACCTTCGAAAATCAGAGACGTTATAACGTACCCTCATGAACAAGGTTTCCCTGGTCGCCGCCGCCCTGCTTTCCCTTGCACTTCAGGCCTTCGCCGCTCCGGCCATGGCCCAGCACCTGCAATGCGTGCCTTATGCCCGCGCGCAGTCCGGGATCGGCATCCACGGCAATGCGGCGACCTGGTGGGAACAGGCCAAAGGCACCTACAAGCGCGGCCATATGCCCGCGACGGGCTCGGTCCTGGTGTTCAAGTCCACTTCGGCCATGCCCTACGGCCATGTCGCGATGATCCGCGAAGTGGTCGATGCGCGGCACGTCCTGCTCGACCACGCCAACTGGTCCGGTCCGGGCCTGATCGAGCGCAGCGCGCTGGCCGAAGATGTTTCCGAAGCGGGGGACTGGAGCAATGTGCGGGTCTGGTACGGCCCCAGCCACGCACTCGGCTCACGCGAGAACCCGACTTTCGGGTTCATCTACGGCGAGAACGACCAGCCCGCCATCGACCTCCCCCCGGCCCAGCTGGCGAATGCTGCGGATGACGAATCCGCGAAAAGCGCGGGCTGAGGCGCACCTTGCCGCGCGGCAAGATTTCCCATTTGTAACATATTGATAACGGCGCAACCTCGCGCTTGAGTAATGTTATTACATCACATTAAACAAAACCTCCTAAAAGATTCAGGGGGTTTTCTTGTCCGTTCGCCTTGCTCATCGCCCTGCCCGCCGACTGGCCCATCGATCCGCCGTTTCCCTTCTCGCACTGATCCCCGCCACCGCCTTTGCCGAGGCGCCCGCCCCGCAAGGCCGGGAGATCCTCGTCACGTCCGCCCCGCTTGAGGAAACCGCCGACGAGACGGTCACGCCGGTCATCACCCTTTCCGGCGACGAACTCGCGCACCGCCGCCAGGGCACCCTGGGCGAGACGCTGTCAGGCCAGCCCGGCATCCACTTCGACAATTTCGGCGGCGGCGCCAGCCGTCCGGTGATCCGGGGCCAGACCTCGCCGCGCGTGCAGGTCCTTTCGGACAGCACCAATGTGCAGGACGCCTCGGGCATTTCCGCCGACCACGCGATCACCGGCGAACCGCTGCTGCTGCGCGGCATCGAAGTGCTGCGCGGCCCTTCCGCGCTGCTCTACGGCGGCGGGGCGATCGGCGGCGCCGTCAACCTGCTCGACACCAAGATCCCGACCGCCGTCCCCGAACGCGGCGTCAGCGGCAGTGCCGAAGCGAGGCTCGGCACCGGGGATGACGAACGCTCTGCCGTGGGCGGCGTGACGCTGGGCACCGGCGCGCTGGCCCTGCGCGTCGAAGGCGCACACCGCGAGACCGACGATTACCGCGTGCCCGGCGCCTTCGGAGAAAAGCACGTCCCCGGATCCTGGAGCGAAAGCTCCACCTTCAGCGCGGGCGGATCCTGGGTCGGCCCGGACGGCTACCTCGGCTTCGCCTATACCCGCGTGCGCAGCAAGTACGGGCTGCCCGGCCACAGCCACGAATACGAGGATTGCCATACCCATGGCCCCAGCCTCCACTGCGGATCGCACGATCACGGCGAGGACGACCACGGCCACGAGGAAGAGGGCCATGATCATGACCACGATCATGACCACGGGCATGAGCATGAGGACGAAAGCCTCTTCGTGAAGCTGCGCAGCGAGCGCTTCGACGTGCGCAGCGACTATAGCGATCCCCTGCCCGGCTTCGAACGGGTCCGCTTCCGCATGGCCCACACGACCTATCGCCATGACGAGATCGAGCACGACGAGATCGCCACGACCTATCGCAACAAGGCCTTCGACTTGCGCTTCGAACTGACCCACAAGCCGCTGGCCGGTTTCCGGGGCGTGCTGGGGGTCCAGCATTCGGATAGCACGTTCAGCGGCATTCATTCGGTGATCGAGAACGGCCAGACCCAGTACACGCCCTTCGACATCGACAATACCGCCCTGTTCCTTCACGAGAGCCGCGACTTCGGCCCGGTGCGCATCGAGGCCGCCCTGCGCAAGGAATGGCAGAACATCCGCCCGCAGACCGCGCTGACCACCTTCATGCCCGCCAAGTCGCACGATCCCTTCTCGGTCTCCGCCTCGGCATTGTGGAAGGTGGCCGAGGGCTATTCATTGGCGCTGTCGCTGGCCCGCTCGCAGCGCGCGCCGAACGTGCAGGAACTCTACGCCTTCGGCCCCCACTTCGCGTCGAACACCTATGAGATCGGCATGGTCACCGGCCGCACGTTCGAGGGCATGGCCTCCACCGAGAACCGCCTCGAAACCGGCAAGTCGGTCAACCTGACCTTCCGCAAGACCAGCGGCGCCACCACTTTCACGGTGGGCGCCTATCACCAGAAGGTGGACAACTACATCTTCGGCCAGACGCTGGACCAGTACGAGGACTTCCGCCTGATCCACTATGTCGCGGCCGATGCCACCTTCACCGGCGTCGACGGCGAAGTGCGCCATCAGGTGATCCCCGAACTGGGCGTCGCGATCTTCGGCGACTATGTGCGCGCCAAGCTTAAGAATGATCTCGGCAACCTGCCCCGCATTCCGCCCGGCCGCCTCGGCACGCGCATCGACGGCGCGGTCGGGCCGTTCTCGGCACAGGCGGAATACTACCGCACCTTCCGCCAGGACCGCATCGCCGATTTCGAGACGGAAACGCCGGGCTACGACATGCTGAACCTGACGCTGTCCTACAAGCTCGACCTCGGCACCGACCGCTGGGCCGAACTTTTCGCCCGCGGCACCAACCTGACGAACTCCTTCGCGCTCAACCACGCCTCCTTCGTGAAGGATGCCTCGCCGCTGCGTGGCCGCAACTTCGTGTTCGGCCTGCGCACCGCGTTCTGATGAGGAAACCGCCGTCCCGTTTGCCAGGTCCCTTGGCGAACGGAACGGCGGGATGACCAGGGAGAGTTCCCGCTCTCCCCCGATCTCAAATCAGAGCTTGGCCTGCATGCCCACGAAGATGCGCTGGCCGGGATAGAACAGCTCGATCGGCATGTCCTTGTTGATGAAGGTTTTCGAGTATTCCTTGGTGATGTTCTGCATCTCGAAGAAGACGTCGAAGTGGTACTTCGGGAAGCGCAGCGTGACCTTGCCGTCGAGGTACCCCTCGCCCTTGCGATAGACCGGGTTGTTGCCGTTGTTCGCATCCAGCGGCGTCACCAGCCACTTCGAACGGTAGTTGTAGCTCAGGCGGAAGTTGAGCCAGCCCTTGTCGTAGAACATGCTGGCATTGTAGGTATAGGACGAAAGGCCGGGATATTCCTTGAGCGGCTCGTTCGTGGCGGCATTGGTCAGGTTGGTGCGGATGGCGCGGGCATACGTGAAATTGCCCGAGGCGCCGAACCCGTCCAGCGGCTTCGGCAGGAACGTGAACACCGTCTGCGCGCTCGCCTCGATGCCGTCCAGCAGGGCGCCTTGCCCGTTGACCGGCTGGCGCACGGTATAGGGAACGCCGTCCTGGAACAGGTCCACGCCGTCGCGAACGACGTTGGGGATCACGAAGCTCGATTCGTACTTCTTATAATAGCCCAGGCTCAGCATGGTATCGGCATTGGGATACCAGGCGAGATTCAGCTCCCACTGGTCCGCGCGGTAGGGTTTCAATTCCGGGTTGCCCGCAGTGCAGATATCGTCGGTGCCGGAAATCGTCTGGTCGTCCACGCAGTTGATGTTCGGCACGAGGTCCAGCGGCTTCGGACGGGCCAGGTTCTTCGCATAGTTGGCGCGCAGATAGAGGTTCGGCTGGAGTTCCAGGTTCGCGTTGAACGCGGGCAGGAAGTCGGTGTAGCTGTTGGAAAGCTCCAGCTGCTGCGCGGCGATGACCACCGTTTCGGTGCCGCCGGTAGCATTGAAGCGCGTCACCCGGCTGATATTGGTGCCAAGGCCCTTGTCCTCGGTATGGGTGAAGCGCAGGCCGCCGTTGCCGGTCAGGCGCATGCCCAATATTTCGGTATCGACGTCGAGCATGACGTAGCCCGCCATGACCGTCTCGGTGATCTTGGCACTCGGAATCTGCGGATAGCCGTCGGCGAAGCGCACGAGATCGTGGTCGAAGCCCGACAGGTCGTAGATCTGCGAGAGGACGTCGGCGTCGAAATTCGGGAAGGCCAGGCGGCTTGGAATGCCCGAGGGCGCATTCTTGAGCCCGGTGAACAGCGGCGCGCCGCCCGTCACCCCGCCGAGCGAGGAAATCAGCGAGGTATACTGCCCCGGCGTGATGAACCAGGTGTTGCCGTTGCGGGGCACCGCCGGATTGTCCTGGATCGTCGTGGTATAGGACACGTTGGCGCTGGACTGGTACTGCATCGTCGCCGGATCGAGCAGGATCGATCCGCCGCCCAGGTAGTTCTTGAACCTCTGGCGGCGTGCCTGAAGGCCGAACTCGATCTTGCTGATGATCGGGTGGTCGATTTCCCAGTCGGCATCGAACTTCAACTGGTCTTCGATATTGTTGTACTCGGCCGGACGATACTGGACGGTCGGACCGTAGACCGGCAGCACCTGCCCATTGGCACCCACGCGGGTGAAGTCGGTATAGACGCTGGGATCGGCCGGATCGAAATTCGACGGGAACTGGAAGACCGGAATGCCCTGCGCATTGTTGCGATCGACGACGATCCCGGCAACGCTGGTCCCCAACGAGATCAGGTTGCTCTGGGAATTGGTGTGTCCCTTGGCATGCGATCCCATGAAATCGACGTGCAGGCGATCGAGGTCCCAGCGGAAACCACCGGAGAAATACTTCGAATCCTGATCGTAACTGAAGTCGCGGCGCTGCACGCCGACGATATTGGCCGCGCCGTTCCAGTTGGGGTTGGCGGCAGAGCCGATATTCACGGCATTGAGCGCCGTCGTCACCCCGGTGACGACATGGTTCTCGTTCACCGTGGAAGTGCCCAGCGCCACTTGCGGGCGCGAGGTGCCGCCACCGGCGCCGGCTGCTAGCTGCGGATCGAGATTGAAACGCTGGAACACGCCGAGATCGACCGCGTAGTTGACGTCCTGCAGGTTCTGGCTGCGCTTGTTGATCTGCACATTGGCATAGGCGCGGAAGTTCGGCGCCACCTGATACTGCAGCGTGAGATCGCCCGAGATGCGCTTGTCGTTCCGCACGAGATGGCGATAGCGCGGCGCCAGCGGTGCCCAGTCGAAGAACTGGGTTTCGCAGGCGAGGCGATTGGCGGTCGCCCTTGCCGTCGTCGGTCCGCCCACGCCCGCACAGCTTTCGTAGCTGTCGTAACCGGCATAGAGCGGGTCTTCCACGGTCTTGTCGGTGGAATGGTCGAAGTCGGCAATACGCCGCCAGTTGGTGTTGCTGATGTAGTCCTGCCGGGTATTCACGTCACTATACGTGCCGTTGAACAGGATGGCGAGGCCGTCCACCAGGAACCTGGGCGTTCCCGCGAAGAATGACACGCGCGGACGCCAGGTTTCCGTGGTGTCGAGATGCTGGCCGGAAACCGTGGCGGAAAGGATCGGCTTCAGCAGGTCCAGCGGCTTGCGCGTTTCGACGCGCACGGTGCCGCCGATGCCGCCTTCGGTCAGGTCGACGGCATAGCCCTTGTAGACGTCGATCGACTTGACCAGTTCCGTCGCCAGTTCGCGGAAGTCGCCGGCGCGTTCGCCCAGGGCGCTGACCTGGCTGACGCCGTTGATTTCCACACGGTTGAGGTCCGGCTCGACGCCGCGGATGGAGACCTGCACGCCCTCGCCGAAATCGCGGCTGAGCTGCACGCCGGTAATGCGTGCCAAGGAGTCGCCGATGTTCTTGTCGGGGAAACTGGCGATATCGTCGGCCACGATGGAATCGACGACGGTATTGGCCTGCTTCTTGCGGTTGATGGCCGATTGCAGCGAGGCGCGGGTGCCGACGACGACGATGTCGTTGGCCGTGGTGATGACCTTTTCGGCGGTCTTGTCGTCTATGCGCGGCGGCTGTTCTTCCTGGGCGGATTCCGGTTCGGCTTCGGAATTAGTCTGAGCATATGCGGGGAAAGATGTGGCAAGGGCACCTGCCAGCGCCAGTGCGGAAACGCCCTTAAGACCATGGCGGCCTACTAGCGATGCAGAAGAAAATCTATTATTTTCATTGCCATGCTTTCGCATATCCATCCCCTCTTCTAGTCCCGTCGATACTTGCCAGTCCGGTTTTCCGGTCGCCGATCGAATCAGTTTCTAGACGGACACTTATTGAACCGATATGTGGGATGCAATGGCATAATTTGGACCGCAGTGGTTCCAAAACCGGAGGATGATGCAAATGGCGGCCCGAATTCGCGCATGTACCCTTATGTTGCCGCTCATGTGGGGGCTGGTTTCATCGACCTGTGTCGCGGCCACTGCCGCGCCGCAACTTGGGGCACCGGAGCGGCTGAATCGCGGTGCCGTCGCGCTACCGGCGAAAGACGGCGGGATGCTGGTGACCTGGCGGCTTCTGGCGGACGATCCGAAGAATGCGCGCTTCCGCGTGCTCCGCGATGGAAAGCCGCTGACCGTCACCAGGCAGGGTGCGGCGACGGCTTTCGTCGACACATCGGGAACCACCGCCAGCACCTATGCCGTACAGCGCGTAGGTGATCGCGTCGGTCCGCAGCGTGCCATGATGTGGGACAAGGGATATCTCTCGATACCGCTCGTGCCGCCTGTCGATGGTGTGACTCCCGCGGGAGAGGCCTATGCCTATACTGCAAACGATGCCAGCATTGGCGATCTCGACGGTGACGGCCTGCATGAGATCGTTCTCAAGTGGGATCCCACCAATAGTCACGACAACGCCCACACCGGCTATACCGGCAGCGTCTTCGTGGATGCCTATCGCCTCGACGGCACACGCCTCTGGCGCATCGATCTGGGCCGCAACATTCGCGCCGGGGCGCATTACACGCAGTTCCTGGTTTTCGACTTCGACGGAGATGGCCGCGCTGAAGTGGCGATGAAGACCGGCGACGGCACGGTGGACGGCACCGGCAAGGTCATCGGCGACGCAAAGGCCGACTGGCGCAGCAGCGGCGGCGAAGTGCCGCAGCAGGACCGCACCGGCGCCAAGGTCCTGCCGGACGGTACAAAGGTCGCGCCGATGCAGGGCCGCATCGTCAAGGGGCCCGAATATCTCACCGTGTTCGAGGGCCTGACCGGCAAGGCGCTGGCCACCGCGCCCTACGATCCGCCGCGCTTTCCGGGCGGCAATCCCACGCCGGAGCAGCTCGCGGCATCCTGGGGCGACGGCTATGCCAACCGCTCGGACCGCTACCTCGCGGGCGTAGCCTATCTCGACGGCCACTTGCCGAGCATGGTGTTCGGACGCGGCTACTATGCCCGCACCGCGCTGGCCGCCTGGGACTGGCGCGGCGGCAAGCTGACGCAGCGCTGGCTGTTCGACAGTTCCGCGCCGGGCAATGCCGACTATGCAGGTCGCGGCAACCACCAGCTCTCGGTGGCAGACGTGGACGGCGACGGGCGTGACGAGGTGATCTACGGCTCGATGGCGGTCGATGACGACGGCAAGGGCCTCTGGACGAAACCGCTGTTCCACGGCGACACCATGCACGTCAGCGATCTCGACCCGGCGCGTCCCGGCCTCGAAAAGTTCGGCGTTTTCGAGGATATCCGCAGCAATGGCGGGCTCGGTTCGGCCCTGCTCGATGCGCGCAGCGGCGAAGTGCTCTGGACCACGCCCGCCGATCAGGACACCGGGCGCGGCGTGGCCGCCGACATCGATCCGCGCCACTACGGCGCCGAGTTCTGGGCCTCCAACTCCGACCGGCTTTACGACACCAAAGGCCGGGAGATCGGACCCCGCCCGCGCCAGATGAACTTCGCGATCTGGTGGGACGGAGACCTGCTGCGCGAGCTGCTGGACGGCACCACGATCTCGAAATGGAACTGGGAGCGCGGTACTTCCGATACGCTGCTCTTGCCGGAGGGCCTTGCCTCGAACAACGGCACCAAGGCCAATCCCGCGCTTCAGGCCGATCTGATCGGCGACTGGCGCGAGGAAGTGATCTGGCGCCGGGCCGACAACCGCGAACTGCGCATCTACACGACGCCCTTCGCCACCACGCACCGTTTCGTCACGCTGATGCAGGACCCGGTCTACCGCCTCGGCGTCGCGTGGCAGAACACCGCGTACAATCAGCCGCCGCATACCGGGTTCTACCTCGGCGCCGGGCCGAACGGGGAGCGGTAAGGAGCGCATCATTGCCCCATGCTCCCGTCATCCTGAACTTGTTTCAGGATCCATCGCGCCGAACAAGCCGCCGCTGATGGTCAGGAATGGATCCTGAAACAAGTTCAGGATGACGGAGAGTATGGATTGCAGTTGAGCGTGGGAGACCAGCGGTGCGGATAAGGCAAATGCAAATCACGCTCCATCCCGGTTGACGATTCGATCCACATGATGAAATATCATCCCACATAAGGCGCTCTCAAAACGCCGCACCCAAGGGAGAGTAAATGAGTAAGCTGGTCTGGAGCCGCCGCGAGATGCTGGCCCAAACTCTGGCCACGTCCGCCATGGCCGGGTCTATGGCGTTAACCGCCGATCGCGCGAGTGCCGCCCCCGTGGCCGCGAAGGAGCCCCTGGGATCGGGCATTGCGCCGGGCGACGACGTGGTCTGGCTCGACGGCAATGCCCCCTCCGCACACGAAGGCCAGTCGTGGGGCCAGCCCTGGCCGCGCGGCACCCGGTTCGACAAGCGCGGCTACGTTCTCGAAGGCGCTGGCGGCGCGCGGGAAGCGGTGCAGACCTGGCCGATGGCCTGGTGGCCGGACGGCTCGATCAAGTGGACCGGGCACGCCGCCGCCGCCAATGGCGCCCGCACCGGCTCTCTACGCGTCGTCCCCGGTACGGCCAAACCCGCGCAGACGCTCTTCGTGCGCGAGGCGGGCGATGCGATCACCGTCACCGTGGGCCAGACCGTCTGGACAGTGGGCAAATCCGGCGAGGCCCTGATCCGCTCTGCCAAAGTCGGCTCGGCCGAAGTGCTGCAATCGGTGCGCCTGCTCGCCAGCGCGCAGGACCGCCCCGATGACGAGGATGGCGCCCCCGCGCTCGCCCGCTGGACCAGCGCCATCGAAAGCGCGACGGTCGAACAGAACGGCCCGATCCGCGCGGTCATCAACCTCGATGGGCGCCATCGTGGAACGGAGGGCGATTGGATGCCCTTCTCCGTCCGGCTCTACTTCCACGCGGGTTCGGACAGCGTGCGTCTGGTTCATTCGATGATCTTCGACGGCGATCCGGCCAAGCGCTTCATCCGCGGGCTGGGCCTCGAAGGCGCAGTGCCGATGCGCGACAAGCTGCATGATCGCCATGTTCGCTTCGCAGGCGAAAATGGCGGCCTGTGGGGCGAGGCCGTGCGCCCGCTGACCGGCCTGCGCCGCGATCCGGGCAAGGCCTTCCGCGATGCGCAAGTGGCGGGCGCGGCCACGCCGCCGCTCGACCAGATGGGCGCGGCAGTCCGTCAGAACATCGAATACATCCCCGCATGGGGCGATTTCCGCCTGCGTCAGCCCAATTCGGACGGCTTTTCGATCGTCAAGCGCACCAAGCCGGGCTGCGGCTGGATCGATGTCGATACGGCAGGGCGCGCGCCGGGGCTTGGCTATATCGGCGGTCCGTCGGGCGGCGTCGCCTTCGGGATGCACGACTTCTGGCAGCGCTGCCCGGTCGGCCTCGACATCGCCAATGCCGCCAGCGATACCGCGCGATTCACCGTCTGGTATCACGCCCCTGACGCCCCGGCGATGGACATGCGGTTTTACCACGATGTCATGGGCATGGAGCGCTACGAGGCGCAGAACCTCGGCCTCGACGTCACTTACGAGGACTACGAGCCGGGCTGGGGCGATGCCTCCGGGATCGCGCGCACCACCGAATTCCGCATCTGGGCCCTGCCCGCCACACCGCCGCGCGAACGCCTGGCCGAGATGGGCAAAGGCCTTGCCACGCCGCCGCGTCTGGTCGCCAATGTCGCGCGGGTCCATTCCGCCGGGCTGTTCGGCCCGTGGAGCCCCATCGCTTCCGGCGGGCCTCTGCGCGGAAAGATCGAGGCGCGGGCGAAGCAGGAACTCGATTTCTACATCGGGCAGGTGGACCAGCGGCGCTGGTACGGCTTCTGGAACTATGGCGACGTCATGCACAGCTATGACAACGACCGGCACGTCTGGCGCTACGACATCGGCGGCTTCGCCTGGGACAACAGCGAACTCTCGACCGACATGTGGCTCTGGTACGGGTTCCTGCGCACGGGCCGCGCCGATGTGTTCCGTCTGGCAGAGGCGATGACGCGCCACACCGGCGAGGTGGACGTCTATCATTCGGGCCGATTCAAGGGGCTCGGCACCCGCCACGGGGTACAGCACTGGGCCGACAGTTCGAAGCAGCAGCGCGTGTCCAACGCCGCCTATCGACGCTTCTACTACTACCTCACCACCGACGAGCGCTGCGGAGACCTGATGCGCGCGCTGGTGGACAGCGACCAGGCGCTGAAGACGGTCGATATCGGCCGCAAGGTGATGCACCGCGCCGATGCCAGCAAGCCGCCTGCCGGAACCGGCGCGGTGGTGGCCGAACAGCCGCTGCCGGAAGGTCAGGTGTTCATGCAGTTCGGGACCGTATGGGGATCCATGCTGGGTGCCTGGTTGACCGAGTGGGAACGCACGCGCGACACCCGCTGGCGCGATCGCATCGTGGCCGGAATGCGCTCCATCGCCGCCTTGCCCAAGGGCTGGCTGGCGGGCGGCGGCGCCTTCGACCTTGCCAGCGGCCGCTTCGTGGGCGCCAATGACGAAGTGAACATGAGCCACCTCAACGGCGTGTTCGGCGTGTTCGAGATCACTGCCGAACTGCTGGAACTCGTCGACGAGCCGGCGTTCCGCAAAACCTGGCTCGAATACTGCGAACTCTACAACGCGCCCGAGGCGGAGTTCCGCGCCCGCACCGGCGCATCGGGCAAGGGCCGCGCGCTGACGCAGGCGCATTCACGCTACACCGCCTATGCAGGCGTGCAACTCGGCAAGCCGGACCTCGTCAAGCGCGCCTGGGGCGAATTCTTTGGCGCAGGCGACCGTGAGGGGCGGGACCAGTCGCGCGGCGCGCGCAAGGTGACCGGCGCTGCGGTGCTCAAGCCGGTGGACGAGATCAGCGAAGTCTCCACCAACGATGCCGCCCAGTGGGGCATCGCCGCGACCGTAAACCTGACGCTGATCGGGGATGCGCTGGAATGAGGAAGCTCGCCGCCGCCCTCACGCTCATGCTGCTGTCGGCGGCGGCAAAGCCGCAAACGGACGACTTCCGCCACGGCCGCTCGCACTGGCGTGTCGAGGCGGAAGCGCCCTCGCGCGTCACCGTAGAGGGCGGCGTGATGGACATCGATGCGCCCGAAGGCATCTCGGTCTGGTGGGGCGACGAACTCATCGGACCCCTCGCCATCGAATACGAGGTCATGGCCGTCTCGGCAGGCGGACCGAACGACGCCGTGAGCGACGTCAACGCCTTCTGGATGGCCACCGACCCCGCCGCGCCGGAGGGGTCGCCCTTGGCCCGGCCCCGCAGCGGCGCTTTCGCAGCCTACGACACGCTCAAGACCTACTACGTGGGCATCGGCGGCAATCGCAACACCACCACCCGGATGCGCCGTTATCTAGGAGAACCGGGCAATCGCCCGCTCCTGCCCGAGCATGACCGGGCGGACCCGGCAGCACTGCTCGTGGCCAATCGCTGGGTGCCGGTGCGCCTCGCCGCCGATGGCGCGACGGTGACCGTAGACTTCGGCGGTAAGCGGCTTTTCACGATGACGGATGCCGCGCCCTATCGCCGGGGCTGGTTCGCCTTGCGCACGACCAAGAGCCATCTGCGGATCCGCAATTTTCGAATCGTTCCGCTTGGGTCGGGGCGCTGAGGAGCCACAGGATGGCTCCTCTCTATACGCCCTTCCATCCCTACAACCGTTCGGCCGTCCGTTCACGCCCCGTCGGAGGGAATCCGCAATCCGTGCCGCGCCGCGAAGCGGGCGAAGCGGGTCAGCCACAGGCCCGCGCGACCGTCCGGCTCGAACAGCGGCGCGCCATGGCCGCCCTTCTCGATCACATGGAGTTCGCTGGGAATCTTCGCCGCCCGGCACCCTTCGAACATGGCAAGGCTGTTCCCGCAATCGACCACCGCATCGTCCGCCGCATGGGCCAGCAGGATCGGCGGCGTAGCGGCGGGCACGTCGAGATTAACCGAGTACCGCCGCGACAGGTCCTCGCCTGGGTTCGGCCCCAGCAGTTCCCGGCGCGATTGCGCATGGGCGAGCGGCGGCGCCATGCTCACCACCGGGAAGAACATGCCTGCCACCAGAGGCCGCGCGTCCTGCGCATCGGCGGCGTCGACCGGTTCATAGACTTTCGCCGCGAAGCGCGTGGCGATGCTGCCGCACAGATGCCCGCCGGCGGAGAAGCCGATGGTCGCCACATTGGCCGGATCGACGCCCCACTTCGCGGCATTGGCGCGGATCACGCGCATGGCGCGCTGGGCGTCCTGCAAGGGGGTGTCCGGCCCGCCGGTCCAGCCGTCATGCGGCAGGCGGTAGAGCAGTTCGAAGGCGGTCACGCCCTGACTTGCGAACCAGCGCGAGGTCGCGGAAGGCCTGGTCCCCATGGCGACGCGCGCATAGCCGCCGCCCGGAAATGTCAACACGGCCGCGCCGGTGGGCTTCGCCGCCGGGCAAACCGTCAGCATCGGCACCGCGACATGGGGCCAGGCGAAATCGTCAAGGTTGCCCTTGTTGGTGCGCAGCACCCGCTCTTCCGTCACACCGCCCTTGGGAAGCCCCGGCGGCGAGCCCGGCCAGATCGGGAAGCGCTCGCTCGCCGCCGCGTTTGCACCTTCGGCAGCCAGCGCACGGCCGGACAGCAGCGGCGCGGCGGCAAGGGCGCTCAACGAACCCAAGAATTGACGGCGATCACGCGACATATTGCACTCTCCCTGGAAGGTCTTTCTATGCATCGGAACATGTTGGAAATCACTCGAACTCTCGCCTGCGCAGGAACTGCCGCATGATCGCCGCCTCGCTGCTGCTGCTCGCCGCCGCGACCGCCCAGGCGGCGGACGTGGCGCCCAAGCCGCTGTTCCGCGATCCGGTGCATGACGGCGCCGCCGATGCCAGCACCGTCTACGACCCGGCCGCGCGCGAATGGGTGATGTTCTACACCAACCGCCGCGCCGACCTGCCGATGGAGGACGAGAAGGACGTGCGCTGGGTACACGGCACCGCGATCGGCACGGCGCGCTCGCAGGACGGCGTCCACTGGCGCTACGGCGGCACGGCCACGATCCCGGCAAGCTGCACCGGCGAAACGCTCTGGGCGCCGGATATCGAGCGCTTCGATGGCCAGTGGCACATGTGGCTGACCGTCGTGCCCGGCGTGTTCCGCGACTGGAACGCCCCGCGCTTCATCGTCCACCTCACCAGCGACGACCTGAAATCGTGGAACTGCGGCGAGCGGCTCGACCTCGGATCCGACCGCGTGATCGACGCCAGCGTGATCGCGCTGCCGAAGGGCGGCTACCGCCTGTTCTTCAACGACGAGCGCATGGGCAAGGCGATCCGCACGGCGGACAGCGCCGATCTGATCCACTGGACGGTGAAGGACCGCCTCACCACCACGCCCGGCGAAGGCCCCAAGGCGTTCCACTGGAAGGGCCGCTGGTGGCTGGTTTCCGACGCGTGGAAGGGCCTGCTCGTCATGCGCTCGGATGACGCAGAGCATTGGACCACCCAGCCCGGCCACATCCTGGCCACGCCGGGACAGGCGCCGACCGACCGCGCCAAGGGCCAGCATCCCGACGTGATCGTCTCTGGGACACGTGCCTATATCGTCTACTTCGTGCATCAGGGCGGCGAGGACGAGGCGAAGGCGAACCCCGACTGGAACCGCCGCAGCGTGCTCCAGATCGCGGAACTGAAGGAGAAGGACGGGGTGATTACCGTAGACCGCGACAGCCCCACCCATGTCCGGCTGACGCCGCCGAAGGAGACGCGGCGATGAGCCTGCTGCTCGATCGCCGCGCGCTCTGCCTCGGCGCTACGGCACTGGCGGGCTGCGCCACTACACGCATTACCCCGTCCGAGCCGGAAGGCCCCCTGCTCTTCGCCTATTTCAGCACCGGCAAGGGTGAGGCGGACGGGCTGAAGCTGGCGGTGAGCGAAGACGGCTTTGCCTTCCGCACGCTTGGTGGCGGCAAGCCCTTCCTCGTGCCGGAAGTGGGCGAGAAGAAGCTGCTGCGCGATCCGTTCCTCTGGCGCGGCGAGGGACCGGACGCACCTTGGCACTGCGTCTGGACCACGGCATGGGAAGGCGTGACCATCGGCCATGCCACCACGCGCGATTTCGTGAACTGGACGCCCCAGCGCGCGATCCCGGTCATGGCCTCGGTCCCCCGCACCCGCAACTGCTGGGCGCCCGAGGCGATCTACGATCCGGTGACGCGCCGCACGGTGATCTTCTGGTCCAGCACGGTCGAGAGCCGCTTCACCGAAACCGCAGGCAGTTCCGAAAGCGGCTACAACCACCGGCTCTGGTATACGACCACCGCCGATTTCGAGAGCTTCGCCGCGCCGCAAGTGCTCTACGACCCCGGCTTCAGCGTGATCGACGGCACCTTCGCCCATGCCCCGGACGGCGGCCTCTGGCTGGTGGTGAAGGACGAGACGGTCGATCCTCCGCGCAAATGGCTGCGCGCCGCCTCCGCCCGCAGGCCGCTGGGGCCTTTCGCGCCTCTGGGCGAGGTTTTCACGCCCTCGTGGGTGGAAGGCCCGATGACCACCCGGATCGGCGCCGACCTCATCTGCTACTACGACATCTATCGAGACGGCCGCTGGGGCGCGAAATCCACCCGCGACATGGTGAACTGGCAGGATGTCAGCGAGCGCCTGGTCATGCCGCAAGGCGCGCGGCACGGCTCGCTGGTGCGCATCGACCGCAAGTTGCTCGCCGCTCTGGACACCTGAAAAAGCGGCTCCCGGATGGAGGATCCGGGAGCCGATAGTTCCGGCGTGGGAGGGCCCCGCCGTATTCTTCAAGATCAGAACTTCACGTTGACGCCTGCCGAGATCGTGCGGCCGACGCGAGTCTGGAACAGCGTGTCCTGGCGCTGGTTGTCGGTGTAGAGGCTGTTCTGCTCGTCGGTAAGGTTGGTGCCCTCGACGATCAGCTTCACATTGTCCGTCAGGTTGTACGAGGCGGAGGCATCGACGAACGTGGTCGCATGGTTGCCCACCAGGTCGCTGCCCGGCGAGGCCGGAATGCCGCGAATGAACGGACCGCGGTAATTGATGGTGCCGCGGATGGAGAACTTGTCGTTCTCCCAGTAGAGCGTACCGGAAGCAGTGTCCTTGGACAGTCCCACCAGATCGTCCTTCACGGTCACTGTGCAGACGCCGCCCGAGCTGGACAGGCAGTAATTGATCTTCGACATGACGTGCGTGTAGTTCGCCAGCACCCCGAAGTGGCTGATGAAGCCCGAGGCGAAGTTGAACGGGATCTGCGCATTGAGCTCGATGCCCTTGAGCGGGCCGCCCGGCGTATTGGTGGGCGTGGCGATGTTGAACAGTTCATCGGACGTGGTGTTGCTGCCGATCAGCAGTTCATTGGGCAGTCCCAGCGTATCGAACGGCACCAGCGCGTTCACGCTCTGCACGTAGGTCTTGATGTCCTTGTAGAAGAACGCAGCGGACAGCAGCGAGCCGGGGCGGAAATACCATTCCACGGCCGCGTCGAAAGTATTAGCGCGGATCGGTTCGAGCAGCGGATTGCCCAACGAGCCGGAGCGGGTCACGGCATTGATCGCAACGGTCGGCACCAGCTGCGTCAGTGCCGGGCGCGACAGCACCTTGGCGGCCGAAAGGCGCAGGAGCAGGTTCTGCACCGGCTCGATCACCACGTTGGCGGAAGGCAGCCAGTCGTCGTAGCTGCGCGCGACCGCACGGTACTGGCCTGTGAGGCCGGTGGGCGAGGTCGGGTCGGACAAGTTGATGAAGCCCGAGGAGCGCTGCCAGGTGTGGATATAGCGAACACCCACGTCGCCGCGCAGGCCGAAGCCCACCGCGTCGGAAAAGTCGAACGTGCCCATCACGAAGGCGCTGGTCTGTTCCTCGCGCACGCCCGGATTGGTCTCGCCGCAACCGGTGCAGGTGCGTGCATCGAACAGGCCGTAAGCATCGGCCAGCTTCTTCCAGTCCAGGCTCGCCCAGCTTGCCGGCGCACCCTTGCCCCAGAGGCTGTCGACCCCGGTGATCTGCTTCGTCAGGCTGGCCAGCGAGGTTCCCGCAGGCAGGGGCTGAGCCAGCGTATCGGCGGTGTAGTAGGTCGTGAAGCGCTGCTGGAATTCGCTGGAACGGAACTGCCCGCCGAAGTGCAGCTTGAAGGCGTCGGAGAACTCGTAATGCGCGTTCATCTCGCCCAGCACGCCGCGGGTGGTGTTGCTGGCGGGCTTGCCCTGAAGGCTGAAGCCGCCCGTCACGATGCCCGCGCCCGGCGTCGGCCCGTAGAGGAAGTTGTTCGGATCGGATACGTCGAAGCCGAAGCCCAGCACCGGCGTGCGTCCGCCGCCGGTATAATCGATCGAGAAGTTGTCGGTATCCAGCGCATCCATGAAGTACTGCATGCGGATCTTGTCTTTCCACACGGACTCGTTGAGCCCGATCTTGGCGTCGACAGTCAACCGGTCGTTGAACCGGTGCATGAAGTTCAGGTTGGCCTGCTTGAACGTGGTCGAATACTTGGAATGAAGCCCTTCCGAGCGCACGTCGACACCGTCGAGCAGGGCATATTCCACCGAGCCGAGGTCGGAAAGCTGCACGTCCTTCAGCGACATCATCGGATAGCCCTGGTTCGACGCGGAGCGGCCGAACGAGATCGCCTCGATATAGCTGTCGTCACGCGTGACGTTGAAGCGCGAATAGAGCAGGTCGAGCGAAATGTCGGTATCGTCGTCGGGCTTGTATTGCAGGGTCAGCGTGCCGCCGATGCGCTCCTGGGTCTGCTGCGAATTCAGGTAGCGCGGGATGCGCGGGAAGAAGGCGCCGCTGCCGGGAGTATTCGGCAGATCGTCGCGGCGGGCATCGTAGACGGTTTGGTAGGCGGCCGGATCGCTGGTGCGCGGATTGCCGGTCGAACAGTTCGCGGCGCTGGCACCGCTTGCGGCACTGTTCGCCGGGTTCTGCGGCGTGAAGCCCAGCGGCGAGCAGAACATGCCGTTCTGGTTGGCGGACAGAATGTCCACCGCTGAATAGCCCACTTCGCGGGTGTGGCGGCGCTGATAGGCCAGCGAGCCAAGAATGCCGAAGCCGCTGTCGCCGAACTGCTTGGAAACCAGCGCCGAGGCACGCGGATCGACTTTCTTGGACAGCTCGTTCCACACGCCGCGTCCCGTGGCGGAGAACACGAAGTCCTTGTTCTGGTCCATCGGCTTGGGGGCGCTGAGGTCCACCGTCGCGCCGAGCGAGCCTTCCTCGATATCGGCGGACGGCGTCTTGCGCACGGTCAGGGCCGAGAAGATTTCGGTCGGGAAGACGTTGAAGTCGAAGCTGCGGCCATTGTTGCCCGCACCGTAGATATCCGAGCCGCCGGTCTGCGCGGCGGCTTCCATGCCGTTGATGCGCACGCGGGTGAAATCCGCGCCCAGGCCGCGCACCGAGATGTTCTTGCCTTCGCCGCCGTCCCCGCGCTGAAGCGCCACGCCGGGGATGCGCTGCATCGATTCCGCGAGGTTGGAATCGGGAAACTTGCCCAGGTCTTCCGCCTTGATGGTGTCGATCGCGGCGGTTTCCACGCGCTTGTCGGCGAGCGCCGCATTCAGCGAGGCGCGGAAGCCGGTGACGATGATCTCGGAAGGGCTGGGAGACGCGGGGGCAGCCTGTTCCTCGGCAGGCGGAGCGTCCTGCGCCAGGGCAGGAAACGGCGCCGCGACCAGCAAGGCGACGACCATGGCCGGTGCCGAGACGCGGCTGTGCATGACGGATTTCGAGAACGCCCTTCCCATGTTCCTCACTCCCAATTTCATTCTATTCCGGGCCTGACATCGGCCCCTGTCATTTGCCCACTATGTGGGATTGGGTGTTACATTATATGACATCTTCGCTCTATTCCAGTCAAAATCGCCTAGTCCCGATCGCTACCCCTTATTTCCACGCAGCTGTACACCGCTTCATCGCACCCCTGACCGGGCCATGGGCATGGCAGGTCGATTGACTCCTATTGTGCCCGATATATGCAATCATAATCCGTCATGTGGGATTTATAAGCCAGACATCGTCGGCGAGCACTTCAGAGAGGATCGTTTCGAAATGTCCCTGACCACGGCGCTTGCCCTTGCGCTTGCCGCTCCTGCTGTTCCGCCGCCCGTACCGCCGATCGACATCGATCTTTCGGGCAAGGCACCTGCCGAAATGCAGCCCTACCGTACTGGAACCAACGGAATCGAGCGGCGCGATGCTTCCGGCGCCTTCGTCTATTCGGTCGCGCTGCCCGAAGGCATCTACCGCGTCACCCTGACGCTGGGCGGCAAACAGGAGGGACTCACGACGGTGAAGGCCGAAAGCCGCCGCCTGTTCCTGCGTGATGTGCTAACGAAGCGCGGGCAGACCCTCCGTCGCAGCTTCCTGGTCGACGTCCGCGACGCCAGCCTCCCCGCGCAGCCCGCCGGTGCGCCCCGCTTCGGGCAGACGGTGCTGCTGGACGAGCGCGATCTCGCCAGCTTCAACTGGGACGACAAGCTAACGCTGGAATTCCTGGGTCAGCCGCAAGTCTCCGCCATCCACATCGAAGCCGTGACTGCGCCGCGCCTGTTCCTGGCAGGCGATTCGACAGTTGCGGACCAGTATGGCGAGCCTTTCACCAGTTGGGGCCAGATGCTGCCCGCGATGCTGGACGATCATGTGGCGGTTGCCAATCACGCCAAGTCCGGCGCGACGCTCAAGTCCTTCATCGCGCAGCTGCGTTTCTCCAAGCTGCTGAATCAGGCGCGCGAGGGTGACTGGCTGTTCATCCAGTTCGGCCACAACGACCAGAAGGCCGAATGGCCGATGACCTATCTCGATCCGGTGCAGACTTATCCGGCATGGCTGCGCAGCTACATTGCCGAGGCCCGGCGCCGGGGCGTCCATCCCGTGCTGGTCACGTCGCCCGAGCGGCGCAATTTCGATGGCGCGGGGCGCATCAAGGATACGCTGGGGGCCTATGCCGATGCCGTCCGCAAGGTCGCGGCGCAGGAGAACGTGCCGCTGATCGACCTCAATCGGGACAGTATCGCGATCATGCAGGCGCTCGGCCCGGACGTCTCGCCGCGCGCCTTTGCCGAGGATGGCCGGGACAAGACCCACAACGACAACTACGGCGCCTGGCTCTTCGCCGCCGCCATTGCCCGGCAGATCCGCGAGAATATCCCGGAACTTGCGCCCTACGTCATCGCACCCGACTTCGACCCCGCGCACCCGCCGCTGCCCGATGCCCTGCAGATCGCCCCGAGCCTGCCCCTGGCACAGGACAAACCCGAAGGAACCTGAACCGCCCCGCAAGCGACAAGCTGGCCAGAATCCAGATTGACGTCCGCCTGAGGACGAGTTACCAAATATCGGTATCAATATCCACATAATGGAACACATGGGAGAGCGGGAGTGCCGGATAGTGGGACGGGGTCGATCCACGCCTTCAGGATGCAGTTGAAGCCCGGCACGGTCGAGGAATACCGTCGTCGCCACGATGCGATCTGGCCCGAACTCACCACCCTGCTGACCGAAACGGGCATCCGCGACTATTCGATCTTCCTCGACGAGGACAGCCTCTCGCTTTTCGCGGTACTGCGCCTGCTGCCGCAGAACAGCCGCGACAGCCTGCCCGATCACCCGGTGATGCGCCGCTGGTGGGACTACATGGCCCCGCTGATGGAAGTGGAGCCGGGCAACCGGCCGGTCGAATGGCCGCTGCCGCTGCTGTTCCACATGGACTGATCCGATGAAGCGCGCTTTCCTCACCGCCCTGCTGCTTACGGCCATTCCTCTGCCCGCTCTCGCGCAGGACGCGAAGCCGACTGCCGACCTCTCGGCCCCGGTCCAGACTTTCGGCCGCGTCTCCTTCGACGCGCGTTCGCTGATGATCGACGGCAAGCGGCAGGTGATCTGGTCGGGCGAGTTCCATCCGTTCCGCCTGCCCAGCCCCGATCTCTGGCGCGATGTGCTGCAGAAGATGAAGGCCAGCGGGTTCAACACCGTCGCGCTCTATTTCGACTGGGGCTACCATTCGCCAAAGCAGGGCGTCTACGATTTCAGCGGCATTCGCGACCTCGACCGCCTGCTGACGATGGCGGAGGAAGAGGGCCTCTGGGTCATGACCCGCGCCGGGCCTTACGTGAACGCGGAACTGTCGCGCGGCGGTTTTCCGGGCTGGCTGGTCAACCAGAAGGCCCGCGCCCGCACCGACGATCCCGAATATCTCGCCGCCGCCGACGAGTGGCTGACGCAGATCAACGCGATCATCGCGCGCCACCAGATCAACGGCGACGGCAAGGGCCATAAGGGATCGGTGATCCTCCACCAGATCGAGAACGAACTGGCGCTGACCACGCCAGCGCAGCGCCGCTACATGGACCACCTCTACGCCAAGGCGCGCGCCGATGGCATTACCGTGCCGATCTTCCACAACGATCAGGGCCGCAACGGCTATTGGGTGCCGGAAGGTTCACCCGTCGACAAAGTCGTCCACGGCCCCAACGACATGTATGCGTTCGACGGTTACCCCGGCGGCACCTGCACGGTGGAAGGCAAGCCGACGCGCAGCGTGGCCGCGCCGGACTGGGGCTTCTATGGCCCCGGCGGCGCCAAGGGCGGGGCCTCCGCCTCGCCGAAAACGCCGGGATTCCTGGCCGAATTCGGCGGCGGCTGGTTCGACTACTGGGGATCCAACGGCGGCTACGAGTGCAACGCGGTCCAGCGCGGCAAGCGGTTCCAGCGGGTGTTCTATGGCACCAATCTGGCCAACGGCATCGGCATCCAGAGCTTCTACATGACCTATGGCGGCACCAGCTGGGGCTGGCTGCCGGCCCCGGTAGTGTTCACCAGCTACGACTACGGCGCCGCCATTTCCGAAGCGCGGAACTTGCGCGAAAAGGCGCTGGAGATGAAGCAGCTCGGCGGGCTCATCGCCTCCGTGCCGGACCTTGCGGGCATGATCCCGGCCGGTGCGCCTGAGGTCTCTTCGCCCAATATTCAGGTCTATCACAACAAGAGCCCGGAGACCGATGCGCGCTTCCTGCTGGTGGCGCACAAGCCTTCGAACGGGCAGACCGACGACAGCTTCACCGTCACCGCCGCGCTGCCCGACGGGCGCTATACTTTCCCGATGCGGCTCAATGGCTTCGATGCCAAATGGCTGGTCGCCGGGGTGAACCTTGGCGGGCAGCGGCTGGTCTATTCCACCTCCGAACTGCAATCCGTGTCCAAGGCTGGAAGTGCCGACCTGCTGCTGCTTTACGGCCGTGCCGGGGAGCCAGGCGAGACCGTGCTGCGCTATGCCTCGGCCCCGAAAGTCACGGTTCTGGAAGGCACGGCACAAACCGCCTTCAACGACACCAAGGGCGACCTGAAAGTCACCTACACGCATGGAGGCCGCACCGTGCTGCGCCTGACCGGCGGCGGACGCGGCGACCTGATCCTGATCCTTGCCGACGAGGCCGAAGGCACCCGCTACACCCGCGTCGAATCCTCCGCAGGCCCGGTTCTGGTGCGCGGTCCGCAGCTGGTCCGTCACGCTTCGCTCAAATCCGGCGCGTTGGCGCTGACCGGCGACACCGGCGAGGCGGGCGGTCTCGAAGTCTGGGCTCCCGGCACCGTCCGCGCGGTTACGTGGAACGGCGCGCGTGTCCCTGCCAAGGCATCCACCGTCGGCAGTCTCGCCTCCACAACGCCCCTGCCCGGTCCCGCCCCGGTCACGCTGCCCGCCCTCACCGGCTGGCGTATGGCCAAGGGTTCGCCGGAGGCCGATCCGAAGTTCGACGACGGCACATGGCAGGCCGTGGGCGGCAATCGCCCCAATGCCACAATCACCCAGCGCCCGGACGGCCGGCCGAACATGGCGATGGATGCCTATGGCTTCCACGAGGGCGACGTCTGGTATCGCGGCAAGTTCGAGGGCGCACCCGGCGCGAAGACCGTCTCGCTGTTCTACGGTGCCGGCGGCTCGGGGCTGATGCAGGCTTGGCTCGACGGCAAGTTCATCGGCCAGGCCGAGACACCGAGCGGCCTCCCCCGCCCGATCACCACCGGCACCGTCACCTTGGACCTTCCCCCCGAAGCGCAGGTGGGCGGAAGCCATGTGCTTTCGGTCATGGTCCGCAACAACGGCCATAACTGGGACCTCGATTCCGACGACTTCCACAAGGAAGCGCGCGGGCTGATCTCCGCATCGATCTCTCAGCCCGGTGGGCGCAGTTTCGCGGTGCCGATCGCGTGGAAGATCCAGGGCCAGCGCGGCGGCGAGGACATTGCCGACCCCGTGCGCGGCCCCGCCAACAGTGGCGGCCTCCATGGCGAACGCATGGGCTGGCACCTCCCCGCCTTCGACGACAGCCGGTGGTCTGCCGCGCAAGTACCGGCAACCAGCGCGGAGCCGGGCACGACATGGTATCGCACCCAGTTCGATCTGGCCGTGCCCAAAGGGCAGGGCGCCACCATCGCGCTGGCCTTCGGCGATACCGAGACCCCGCGTTCGGCCGCGAAGTACCGCGTGCTGATCTTCGTCAACGGCTGGAACATGGGCCAGTTCATCGCCCACATCGGCCCGCAGCGCGTGTTCCCGATCCCCGAGGGTATCCTCAACCACCACGGCACCAACCACGTCGCGCTGGCCGTGACGAGCGACGGCGCCCCCGGTGACGCGCTGGAGGCGGTGAAGCTCGTCACCCTGCACAACGTCAAGGGGGGCCTCCCCGTGCAGATGGTGCCCGCCCCCACCCGCCCGGATCAGCTGAAGTGACTGGAGACGCGCTCACCCGCCGCCAGTTCGGCATCGGCAGCGCCGGCGCGCTCTGCCTTGCCGGTCTGCCGGGCATCGCGAGCGCGGCCCCGAAGTCGGGCGCGCGCCCGTGGCCCTACCTGATCGGCGCCGACATCTCTTGGGTGCCCGAAGACGAAGCGCAGGGCGCCACCTATTACGAGGACGGCCAGCGCAAGGACGTGCTCGCGATCTTCCGCGATGCCGGTTTCAACGCGGTCAAGCTGCGCCTCTTCGTCGATCCCGCGAACGGCTATTCGCGGGGCAAGCCCGGCGGTCCGTGGTGCGACCTGCCCCGCACGATCGCGTTTGCCCGGCGGATCAAGGCAGCGGGCTTCCACCTCTCGCTCACGCTCCACTATTCGGACACCTGGGCCGATCCGCAGCATCAGGACAAGCCGGCGGCATGGGCGAACCTGCCCTTCCCCAAGCTGGTCGATGCCGTCCATCGCCATACGGCAGAGACGTTCGCGGCGATGAAAGCGGCGGGCGTCGCGCCCGATCTGGCGATCCTGGGCAACGAGACGACCTTCGGCATGCTCTGGCCCGATGGCCGCGTGCCGCTGACCATCCCCACCGGCAATCCGGTGACCGACAAGGAACACATGCATGTCCGGGACGCAGGCGGCTATGACAAGTTCGCCGCGCTGCTGAAGGCCGGGATCGCCGCCAGCCGCGATCACCTGCCGGACACGCCCGTGGCGCTGCACAACCACCTCGGCCGCCACTGGCCGATCGTGCAGCACTGGACCGACAGCCTGATCGCCCGCGACGTCCAGTTCGATGCGCTGGGCTTCTCCTGCTACCAGCAGGCCGCGCAAGGCGACTGGCAGCGGACCTTCGCCGAATTCAGCCGCCGCTACCCGGACAAGGGCTTCTTCGCGATCGAGTATTCGTCGCGCAAGCGCTACCTGAACGATCTGGTCCATGCCCATCCGAACGGCTGGGGCAGCTTCATCTGGGAACCGACGCGGCATCAGGAAGCGATCTTCCTGAAAGACGGCAAGAGCGCCGGCGAAGGCCCGCGCGCCGACCTGCTTTCGCAAGGCCTGAACGCAGCCGAAGCACCGGGCGCGACGCCTTCTGCGGAGCCTGCCCAGAAATCCGAAAACCATGGCGGCCGGTACGATGCCGATTCCGCCTTCCTGCAACTCTATCGCCAGATGGCGCGCGATTACGGAGTCCTGAAATGACCCACCGCGCGCCCTGCCGCAGCTACGCCCACAGGAGAACTTGAGTGGCCGCTCTTACCCATGACATACCCCGCCAGCAGGTCACCGCGGCGATCGACCTGCTGATGCACAACCTCGTCAACATCAAGGACGAAACTGGCGAATTCCTGCTGCATCTGGAAGACGGCCGCGTGATCGACACCAAGGGCTGGGCCGGCTGGGAATGGACCCACGGCGTCGGCCTGTTCGGCATGTGGCGTTATTTCGAGCAGACCGGCGATGAAAAGCCGCTGGAGATCATCCGCCAGTGGTTCGAGGATCGCTTCGCCGAAGGCACGCCCACCAAGAACATAAACACGGTGGCCCCCTTCATCACGCTGGCCTATCTCTACGAACTGGACGGCGATCCCAGCTACATCCCCTATCTCGACACCTGGGCCGAGTGGCTGATGGCGCCCGACGGCTTGCCCAAGACCGAGGAAGGCGGCTTCCAGCACATCGTCTACAACGACGAGAACCCGGGCGAACTCTGGGACGACACGCTGATGATGAGCGTGCTGCCGCTGGCCAAGATCGGCCTGCTGCTGGACCGCCCGCAATATATCGAGGAAGCCAAGCGCCAGTTCCTGGTCCACATCAAGTATCTGGCCGATCGCAAGACCGGCCTCTGGTTCCACGGCTGGGACTTCACCGGTCGCCACAACTTCGCCGAGGCGCTCTGGGCGCGCGGCAACTGCTGGGTGACGATCGCCATTCCCGAGATCATCGAACTGCTCGATCTCGAACCGGGCGATGCCTTCCGCGCGTTCCTGATCGACACGCTGGCAGCCCAGGTCCGCACCCTGGCCGCCACGCAGGACGCCGAAACCGGCCTGTGGCACACGCTGATCGACGATCCGACCAGCTACCTCGAAGCCTCGGCCACGGCGGGCTTCGCCTACGGCATCCTTAAGGCCGTGCGGAAGGGCTATCTGCCGCGCGAATACGAAGCCGTGGGCATCCGTGCCGTGCGCGGCGTGCTGGCCAATATCGGCGAGACCGGCGAGCTACAGCAGGTCAGCTTCGGCACCGCCATGGGCGACACGCTGCAGTTCTACAAGGACATCGCGCTGACCTCGATGCCTTACGGACAGAGCCTCGCCATCTGCGCGCTGGCCGAGTTCCTGCGGACCTATATCTGAAATCGAAACGCCGGGGCGGCGAACCGCTCCGGCAATTACTCCGACAAAATACTGGCAGAACTTCCATCGCGACGTAAGATGACCTGAAAACGAAAAAGCGAGTGCGAATCCGCCCGAAGAAGAGGGATCGCTCGCGACGATACGGTGAAGGATCCTGTAGTGCCCGAAAGCCAGCAACTGGCCATGCGCCCCGTGCGCCTGAGAAACTACCTCGCCTATGGCTCGAACGACGTGCTCGGGGCCGGTTCGATGGCGGTCATCTCGGGTTGGGTGCTGATCTTCTATACCCAGTTCTGCGGGCTGAGCGCCGGACAGGCGGCGACGATCTTCGCGGTGGCGCGCGTGCTGGACGCCTTCGCCTCGCCGATGATCGGCTATATTTCCGACCACTTCGGCATGACCGCGCTGGGCCGCCGGTTCGGGCGGCGACGCTTCTTCATCCTCGCGGCGATTCCGCTCCTGCCCAGCTTCGCCCTGATGTGGCTGCCGGGGCAGAGCTTCTGGTACTATCTGGCCAGCTATGTACTGTTCGAACTGGTCTACGCGATGGAGATCATCCCGTTCGAAACGCTCGCCGCCGAGATGTCGAGCGACTATCGCACCAAGGCCAAGTTCGCCGGATCGCGCATCCTGTTCGGACAGGCCTCGGCGATCCTCGCCGGTTTCCTGCCGCTCTGGCTGATCGAGGCGCTGGGCCGCGACAGTGCGGACACGTTCTTCTACATGGGCCTGATCTTCGCCGTTCTGTTCATGGTGACGGCGGGCATGCTCTACCTGTTCAGCTGGGAACGGCACGGGCCGGGCGCGCCCGCTTCACTGCCCGCCGGACAACACCGCTCGGCCGGGCCGCTCGATGCGCTTAAGGCGCTCTATCGCAACCTCTTTTCCACCATGCGCATCCGGGCCTTCCGCCTGCACCTTGGCATGTATCTCGGCGGCTATATCAGCCAGGACGTGTTCAACGCGGCCTTCACCTTCTTCGTGATCTTCGCCCTGGCAGGCACCACCGCCGTCGCATCGGGCCTGCTCGGCACGATGTACATCGTGCAGTTCGTGGCGGTGATCATCGCCATCAACCTGGCCCTGCGCGCCTCGCCCAGCCGCGCCTACCAGGTCGCCGCCGCCAGCTTCGGCGCGGGCGCCCTGACGCTGATCGGGCTCTGGGTCATGGGCATCACTGCCGCCAGCCACATGATCTGGCTGCCGATCGTGCTGGCGGGCCTCGGCCGCGGCGCGCTCAACTACATCCCCTGGGCGACCTACAACTACATGGCCGACGTCGACGAGATCGTCACCGGCACCCGCCGCGAAGGCAGCTTCGCAGGCGTCATGACCTTCGTGCGCAAGGCGACCCAGGCCGCCGCCGTGGCAGGGGTGGGCTTCGTCATGCAGGCGGGCGGCTTCGTGTCCGGCGCGGCGCAGCAGTCGCACGGGGCGATCCTGACCATCGCGCTGCTGCTGGGCATCGGCACCGTGGGCATGCTGATCTTCGGCGTCTTCATCTCCAGCCGCTTCCGCCTCTCTCCCGCCACCCACGCCGTGCTGATGCGCGAGATCGAACACTTGCGCACCGGCGCCCGCACCCCCACCAGCCTCGAGGCGCAGGCCATCGTCGAAGACCTGTCCGGCTGGCGTTACGACCAGCTCTGGGGCCGCAATCCTCTCGTCGCGGAGGGGCAGACCGGCAGCGATTTCGGGAAGCCGGTGAACGCCGGGCGGTGATCGGGTTCGCGCAAAGGCGCGAAGGCGCAAAGAGGTCGCTCTCGCGGCAAAGCCGCTCTCGTTTCTAATGGTGCGGTTTTCGCAAGGTTGGAAGCAGAAGATGCCCTGCGGCCTACCGCAACACCTCTACATCTCCGCGTCTCCGCGTCTCCGCGTGAATCTCTATTTCTTCTTTCGCCCCATCCAAGACCTAGATGGGTTAGGCGATCGTTTCCGAAAGCCGCCGTTCAAGCCGCCGTTCAATTTGTAATAGCAAGTTGAGACCTGCTTCCGTGGAAGCGATTAAGCAGGCGTCATCCCACTCGTTTTGAAACAGGAACCTCTCACCGCCGAACTCAATTGTGGAGTAGGTGATATGCCTTTCGCTGGTGGCCTCCCCGAAAAGGTCGAGAATGGCTTGCCGCACAATCTCGATGTCTTCCGATGCGAACTCCAGCGACGACGAATTGCCATTGGAATGAGAGAGTAGCTTCACGGCCATGGCCTATTGTGAAGCGGTTACCGCCGCTTTCCAACCTTTTGTTTCCGAGAGCCGTTGGTCAGCTGTCCACCCCTTTCCCGCCGTCACCCTGAACTTGTTTCAGGGTCCATTCTGCCGAAATTCCGTCGCTATGGTCAGCCGACGCTGGCGCAGCTTGCCCTACAAGGCTTCGGCACACGCGGCGAAATGTATCCTGAAACAAGTTCAGGATGACGAGGCGGTAAACGAGGGAACTGCTTCCCCGCATTCGCCGCCGCGCAGGCGTGCGCCTATTTGCACGGCTTCGTCGAAGCCGCAACCGGCGCGGGGAGCGCGAGTACTCCGAGCAGCATAGCCCTCGCCCCCCCATCGCGCTCATCCGCGCGGGGCGCGGTAGCCGACGGCTTCGCTGATTTCGCCCGCGGTGGCGACGATTGCGGCGACGAGGGTGTCGACGATATCGTCCGTCAGGTAATGCGCCGCGCTGGCGATCGAGATGGCGATGCAGATCTGACGGCGCGCGTCGCGGATCGGCACGGCCAGCGAGCGAACGCCGTCACCCAGTTCGCTGTCGTGCAGGACATAGCCGCGCGCCTTGTGCTCCCGCATCAGCGCCACGTAGGCCTTCACCGCCTTGGCCGAAACCTTGCCGCCGTTCGCGTCGCGGTAGAGTTCCTCCCAGACAGTCTCGTCCTCGTCGAGCAGCAGCGCCTTGCCGAGGCCGGTTTCGGCGATCGGGCGACGGTCTCCCGGTGCGGTCGCCACGCGCAGGCGCTGGCGGCCGGTCACACGGTCGAGGTGGCGCGACCAGTCGCCCTCGCGCTTGCCGACGAAGACGCAGAAGCCCGTCCGGTCGGACAGCCGTTCCATGAAGGGGCGCGCCACGCGCACATAGTCGATCTGCTCGGTGGCCATGACGCCCAGTTCGAGCAGCTTGGGACCGAGGCCGAAGCCCTCGGCCGTCACCGAAAGATAGCCGCGCGACTTCAGCGCCTGGACAAGGCGGTGCGCGGTGGTCTTGCTCATCCCCAGCTTGCGGGCGAGATCGGCGGCGCGGATCGGGCCGCCGATCACCTCGTCCATGATATCGAGCGCGCGCATCAGGGTCTGCGTGCCCTTTACCTCGACTTCGGGCTTGTCGTCGCGAAGTGCCGTCATCGTTCCTGTCTTTCCCGGTCAGGTCCACTTTGCGGGACGAGACTCCAATTGTTCCACCATGCTCTATACCCTGGAGCGCGGCGGTCAATGGGGGGAAAGGGCAGGCAGCGGATCGGGAGCCAGGGTCAGGCGAAGGCAGCCTCGGTATCGCGCCGGATCGAAAGCAGGCCGATCAGGCTGAGCACGGCCGCCAGCGAGATGTAGCTGCCGACGTAGAGCACGCCGCCCTCATCCGCCAAGGTCTGCGCGATCGCCGGGGCGAAGCCGCCGCCGAAGATGCCGCCCACGTTGAAGGCGATCGACGAGCCGGTATAGCGCACCCGCGCATCGAAAAGCTGCGGCAGGAGCGAGGCGACCGGGCCGTAGACGAAACCCATGACGAACAGGCCCAGGCACAGGAAGGCGGCGATGGCCCGGAGCGAACCGGCCGCGAACATCGGCCCCATCAGCAGGCCCACGATCACGGCCGCCACGCAGCCCGCGATCAGCACTCCGCGCGAGGTCCAGCGGTCGGAAGCATAGCCGGCGATGACGATGCCCAGCGCCATGAACAGGATCGCGAAAAGCTGGACGCCGAGGAAACTCTGGCGGTCATAGCCCAGCGTCTGGGTGCCGTAACCTAGCGCGAAGGTAGTGGTGAGATAGTAGAGCGCGAAGCAGGCGATCACCGCGAAGGTACCCGCCAAGGTCTGGCGCAAGTGGGTGCGGAACAGTTCGACGATCGGGATCGACTTGGGGGGCGCTTCTTCCAGCACCGCTTCGAAGGCGGGGGTTTCCGTCAGCTTCAGGCGGATCCACAGGCCAAGGCCGACCAGCACCGAACTCAGCAGGAAGGGAATGCGCCAGCCCCAGGCCAGGAACTGGGCATCGGTGAGCGTCAGGCTGAAAATCAGGAACAGGCCGTTGGCGGCAAGAAAGCCCACCGGCGCGCCAAGCTGCGGGAACATGCCGAAGCGCGCGCGCCAGCCGGGCGGGGCATTCTCCACCGCCAGCAGCGCCGCACCGCCCCATTCGCCGCCGAGGCCCAGCCCCTGCGAGAAGCGCATCAGGCACAGCAGCAGCGGAGCCAGCCAGCCGATGCTCTCGTAAGTCGGCAGAAGGCCGATGATCACCGTCGCCCCGCCCATCAGCAGCAGCGAGGCGACCAGGGTGGACTTGCGCCCCACCCGGTCCCCGAAATGGCCGAACAAGGTGGCGCCCACCGGCCGCGCGATGAAGGCGATCGCGAAGCTGGCATAAGCGGCAAGCCGCTGCACGGAGGCGGACTCGGCGGGGAAGAACAGCGGGCCGAACACCAGCGCCGCCGCCGTCGCGTAGATGTAGAAGTCGTAGAATTCGACCGCCGTGCCGACCAGGCTGGCCGCCAGGACGCGGGCATTGCTGCGATAGACGTTCACCGCAGACGCTCCGAAGAAAATGCACGCTCGATCAAGATTCTGGACCCTTGCCAACCGCCCAGAATCGATCGCCTGGACTCAAGCGGCCCGCCTTACGGCAATCGCGGCCACTTTACAGTCCAAATTCGCGTAATAAAATTACGTCAGCAGAAAATGCACGATTCAGCTGGCGGCGGCCAGGCGCTTTCCGGTCACCAGCGTCTGGATCACGAACAGCACCATCAGGATTGCGCCCACCGAGCCCACGAAGACGTCGAAGCCCGAGACGATCCCGAACAGCCCGTTCCCGCTGCCCAGCACCATCATCATCGCGGTGAGTCCGATCAGCATGAAACGCAGTTCGGTGGGGCCGGCCTGGAGGTAGGACAGCTTGAACTCGCCCAGCACGCGGGCGGCCAGATAGGCGTGGATCGACAGCAGCAGATAACCGACCAGAGCCACCATCGCCACGTCCATGGTGACATAAGGGCTGGTGCCGATGCCCCAGACGATCAGCGCAGTAGTCAGCCCGTCGCAGCTGTGATCGATGAAATAGCCATAGGAAGGACGCTCGATCTTGCGGAAACGGGCGAGGCTGCCGTCCATGGAATCGCCGAACCACTGCACCACATATCCGGCCATGGCGAGCCAGAGCCAATCGGCCGAAAGGTTGCTGGCCGCATAACCGCCGAAGGTCATGAAGGCGCCGACCAGGCCGGTCACGGTCAGCAGGTCGGGCGTCACCCAGCGGGGCATGCGGGCGCAGAGCCACTGCAGAAGCTGCCGCTCTCGCCGTGCCAGCAGGTTTTCCTGAATGCGGGTGGGCGCTGCGGGGTGGGCTTTGGTCTTGGCGGTCATGCAGGGAATCTCGAATTTCTGGAGCCGGATCCGCAAGTGTTCGAAGGCGTGCCGGAAAGCACGGACACGAACACCGGACGGCGCCGACCGCTTCCCGCGCAGGACTTGCGCGGGCGCTGAATCAAAAGGTTTTTACAGAGGGGCATCGTCGGGCTCCTGTATGCGGGAGCGCGCGAGTCTCTCAGTCGCCGACACGCAAATTCCAGCCGGCGATCGCGGCTCCATAGCCGAGGATGCGCCGGTTGGCCAGTTGCGGGGGGTGCGACAGGCGCGCGGGCCTGTCGGCTCGGCTCGTTAAAGGCGCGAAAACAAGGGGATCGGGGAGAACATCAGCGATACGAGACCGCCCAGACTGAGAGCCACCAGGATCGCCCCGGTCAGTTCCATCAGGCGGCGCGGCGATATCCGCCGTGTCAGCAAGGCGCCGAAAGGCGCAGCCACCACGCCGCCGATCAGCAGGCCGGAGGCGGCGATCGTGAAGGATTGCAGACCCAGCCGCCCGATGAAGGCCGTGAGCACGGTGACGGAGACGAAGAACTCGGCCGCGTTCGCCGTGCCCACCGCCATGCGCGGGGTCATGCCCTGTGCCATGAGATTGCCCGTCACCATCGGCCCCCAGCCGCCCCCCGATGCATCGAGGAAGCCCGCGATCAGGCCGAGCGGACCGACCAGCTTCATGCGGCGATAGGCCTGCGGCCGCCGCGGCCCGCGCCAGATCAGGTAGAGCCCCACGGCCGCGAGGTAGACCAGCACCGCCGGGCGCAGGATCGCCATGCTGACGCTGGTGAGCACCCAGACGCCCAGCAGCCCCCCGGCAATTCCCGGCAGGACCAGCCGCGCGAACAGCGGCCAGTCGACATTGCGCTGCAAGGCATGGGCTATGCCGGAAGCGCCGCTGGTAAAGCCTTCGACCCGGTGCGTCACGGCGGAAGCGGCGCCGGGCGGAAGGCCCAGCAGCACCAGCAGCGAATTGGCAAGGACGCCGAAGCCCATGCCGAAGCCGCCGTCCACCAGTTGCGCGAAGAACCCGGCCAGGATGAACGGTGCGAGATCCCCCCAGGGGATAGCCGATAGATCGATCATCCGCCCGCCTTCCTGCGCAGCGAGGAAGCGGAACGGCCGATGCGGCCCGCCGGGGCTGTCAGCATGAACAGCAAAGGAAAACACAGGGCGATCATCGACAGGACCACGCCGGGCACCACGGCGGCCCCGGCCAGCCAGGGCAGTACCGCCGCCCAGATCGCGGCGACCAGCACGATCATCAGCGTGCGTTCCTGCTCCTGATCGTTCAGCGCCGAGAGATCGGCATTGACCCTGCCGTCGAACAGGGTCTGGAGCCCCCGGCCGACCCGGCTCTTGCGGTCGGCCAGCATGGGCGGCAGCCCTGCATGGGCAAGACAGCTCAGCCCCGCCCCCACCATGCGCAGGCCTACTGCGCTGGCGAAACGGCGATATTCGGGATTGCGATCGCTCAGCGCCCTCAGCCCCGCGCGCCCGCCGAAGGCCAGTTCCGCCAGGGCATTGCTCTCCGCCGCGGGCGCCACCACCGGAGCGGCCTCGGCCTGCGTGGAGATCACCCATTCCAGGATCGCGCGCGGCACGTCGTATCCGGTGGCGCGCTCCAGCCCCTGAAAGCCGGGCGCCGAGTTCGCCTCGCAGATGCGATAGCCCTCCTCGTCGAAGAGAATGTCGATGCCGGTCACGTCCAGTTCCAGCACGTCCGCCGCCTGCACTGCCAGCTCCGCCATTTCCGGGGGAGGATTGTAGGCGATGCCCACCCCGCCGAGCGAGACGTTGGACTTGAACCCGCCCGTCAGCGAGCGCCGCTCCATCGCCGCGATCACGCGCCCGCCCACCACCAGCACGCGCACGTCCCGGCCATGGCTGGCCCGGACGTAGTGCTGGAGGATGAAGTCGGCCTGGGCATCGGCGCTTTCGAGCAGCCCGGCCAGATCCTCGAACTGGCTGCGGTCCTCGCACTTGAGCACCCCAGCGCCGCGCGTGCCCTTCAGCGTCTTGACGATCACCGGAAAGCCCAGTTCGCGCTCCACCAGATCGACATCGATCGGGAAGGTGCCCAGGATCGTGCGGGGGATCGGCAGCCCTGCCCTGTTCAAGCTTTGCAGGGTGTGGAGCTTGTCCGCCACTTGCTCGATCGTCGCCGGGCCGTTGACCAGCCGCACCCCGCGCCGCTCCAGATGCCGCAGCAGGGCGAGCGTGAAGTAGTCGGTTTCCGCGCCGGTGCGGCAGATCACGAAGTCCGGCCGCTCCACCAGTCGGCCCTGATAGGTCGTGCTCCAGCCTTCCTCCGCGCCGACCACCAGGTCGAACTTGTGGGGATGGAGCACCAGAAGTTCGATCCCCATGGCGCTCGCGGCCTCCTAAAAACGGAGGACTTCGGGCACTTCGGAGTTCGCGGGGTCGAGATCGCGATGAAACAGTATCCAGCCACGCAAGGCTTCAGGTCCCCCGGGAAAGGCAGCGGCAGACTATTCCGCCGTGCCGTGTGCGACATGTCAATCCATTAGGAACAAAGCACATTAGAGCCATAAACGCATGAGCCGCACCTTGGTGCCACGCCGGGGCGCATCCGCCAACGATCCCGAGCGCCTGTCACATATCAAGGCCCCCGTCGTCCCGGACCTGATCCGGGATGACGATTTTCCCGGTTCCCTCGCGCGGCCAAGGCTTTATGCACGGGCAAACGGCGCGCGAATTGGGCGCGATCAGGAGAGACAGATGATCCGCCACCTTCCCTGGCTTCTCACCGGCCTTGTCGGCGCCGTTTCGCTCGGCGTCGTCGCGGTCTCGCGCGGAGAGACAGTGAACGCGCTGTGGATCGTCGTGGCGGCGGTCTGCTGCTTCCTCGTCGCCTATCGCTATTATGCGCTGTTCATCGCCCACCATGTCATGAAGCTGGACCCGTCGCGGCCCACCCCCGCCATCTGCCGTGCAGACGGGCTGGACTATGTGGCGACCGACCGCACCGTGCTGTTCGGCCATCACTTCGCCGCCATCGCGGGGGCGGGGCCGCTGGTGGGGCCGGTGCTGGCGGCGCAGATGGGCTATCTGCCGGGCACGCTGTGGATCATCGGCGGCGTGGTGCTGGCAGGCGCGGTGCAGGACTTCATGGTCCTGTTCATCTCGATGCGGCGCGACGGGCGCTCGCTGGGCGAGCTGATCCGCATGGAAATGGGGCAGGCCGCCGGGACCATCGCGCTGTTCGGCGCCTTCATGATCATGGTCATCATCCTCGCCGTTTTGGCGCTGATCGTGGTCAAGGCGCTCGCCGAAAGCCCCTGGGGCATGTTCACCGTGGCCGCCACCGTGCCGCTGGCCATGCTGATGGGCGCCTATACCCGCTGGATCCGGCCGGGACGGATCGGCGAGGTTTCGATCCTCGGCCTCGTCGGCCTGCTTGCCGCCATCGTCTATGGACAGGCGGTGGCCCAGTCGCCGGTCTGGGGACCGCTGTTCACCTTCACGCCGGTGCAGCTGTGCTGGATCCTGATCGGCTACGGCGCGGTCGCCTCGGTCCTACCGGTCTGGCTGCTGCTCGCCCCGCGCGACTATCTTTCGACCTTCCTCAAGATCGGCGCCATCGCCGCGCTGGCGATCGGCATCGTCATCATGGCCCCGCCGCTGCGGATGCCCGCGCTGACCGCCTTTGCGAGCGGCGGCGGGCCGGTGTTCTCGGGCGGACTGTTCCCCTTCCTGTTCATCACCATCGCCTGCGGGGCGGTCTCGGGCTTCCATGCCCTGATCGCCAGCGGCACCACGCCCAAGCTGATCGCCAGCGAAAGCGACGCCCCGCTGATCGGCTACGGCGCGATGCTGATGGAAGCCTTCGTGGCGATCATGGCGCTGGTCGGCGCGGCGATCCTCGATCCGGGCATCTACTTCACGATGAACAGCCCCGCCGCGCTGATCGGCACGGACGCCGCCAGCGCCGCCCATGCGGTAACGGCCATGGGCTTCGCGATCTCTCCCGAAGCCATCGCCCAGACCGCGCGGGACGTGGGCGAGCACACCATCATCTCGCGCGCGGGCGGCGCCCCGACGCTGGCGGTGGCCATGGCGGAAATCTTCTCCCACGTCGTCGGCGGCCCGGCGATGAAAGCCTTCTGGTATCACTTCGCGATCCTGTTCGAGGCGCTGTTCATCCTCACTGCCGTCGATGCCGGCACCCGCGCCGGACGCTTCATGCTGCAGGACCTGATGGCGCTCGCCATGCCGCGCCTCGGCGATAGCAAAAGCCAGATCCCCGGCGTGATCGCCACCGCGCTCTGCGTCGCCGCCTGGGGCTTCTTCCTGCATCAGGGCGTCACCGATCCGCTGGGCGGGGTGAACACGCTCTGGCCGGTGTTCGGCATCTCCAACCAGATGCTCGCCGCCATCGCGCTGATGCTGGCGACGGCAGTGCTGTTCCGCATGAAGCGCGACCGCTACGCCTGGGTCACCCTGCTGCCGACCGCGTGGCTGCTGGTCTGCACGCTCTCGGCAGGCTGGCTCAAGCTGTTCTCCGCCGACCCCGCCGTCAGCTTCCTCGCCCACGGCGCCAAGTTCTCCGCCGCGCTGGAGCGGGGCGAGGTCCTGGGCCCGGCCAAATCGCTGGAGCAGATGGAGCGCATCGTCTTCAACGACCGGGTCGATGCCGCGCTGGTGGCGGTTTTCCTCGCGGTAGTCGTCTCGCTGATGGTCTTCACCTGGCGCACCTGCATGGCCTCGCGCCGCAGCCCCGCACCCAGCGTGCATGAAATTCCCGCCCACCCGGTGGCGGCATGAGCATGGTCGCAACCTTGCGGCGCATGGCCCGCCTGATGGTCGGCCTGCCCGACTACGACGACTATGTCCGCCACATGGCCGCGCACCACCCGGAGCGCCCGGTCATGGACCGCAAGGCCTTCTTCCGGGACCGTCAGGAGGCGCGGTACGGCGGCAAGAACGGCGGCCGGTGCTGTTAACCGGATTACGAAGTTCCGGTCCGTCATCCTGAACTCGTTTCAGGATCCATCGTGCAACATCAATGCCAACTCGTGCGAGGCGAAATGGATCCTGAAACGAGTTCAGGATGACGTTGGAGATAGGCGCACGGGTGGGAAGAAAACCCTAAAACTCAAACCCGCACGGAACACTCAACTCCCGCGCTTCAATGCCGGCGAATCACCAGCTTGGTCTCGCCGCAGAGGCTGCATTCGTCCTTGCTGCGCACGAAACCGTTGGTGCCCACCAGTTCGCGAGTCTGGACATCGGCGTGGTGAAGCACGCTGAGGCCCAACCTCTGCGTGATGCAGTCGTCGCAGACCGGCTCGGGCGCGAGCCGGGCGACGAGTTTCTCGATGTCTTGCAGGATAGTCATGTGCATTGCCCTCGTCCTGCCCGTGCCAGCTTGGCGCGTCCTCGGCAATGGCAATTACGATAGGGACGGTTTCGCTTCGGTAAACTCACCATGGAGGCGATGGGCAAGCCATGCCCCGAAGGCCAGCGCCGCCGCGGCCTTGGCCGGCGGCGCGCCCGGATCGCGCACGAAGTGATAGGCGCCCTCGAAAGGCGTCTCGATTTCGGAAAGGCGCACCAGCCGACCGGACGCCAGGGCATCGCGGGAAATAACCTTGCGCACCAGGGCAACGCCGTGACCGGCTGCCGTCGCTTCCAGCAGGAGACCGGCATCGTCGTAGGGCAGCGAGTCGCCGGGTTCCGGCAAGGCAAGACCGGCACGCTGGAACCACGGCGTCCACGGCTGCCAGGCATTGCGCAGGAAGCGGCACCGCGCGAGGTCCGCTTCGCTTTCGATCCCCATGCGCTCCCGATAGGCGGGCGAGCAGGCCGGAAACAGCGTGTCCTGCATGAGCCGCTCCACCACCAGCCCCGGCCAGAGTCCGCCGCCATAGCGGATCGCCGCGTCCAGCCCCTGCGGACCGACCGGGCTGAGATCCAGCCGGGGATCGAGCGCGATGGCGATACCGGGATGGGCCTCGTGAAATTCCGCCAGACGCGGCACCAGCCAATGCGCGGCGAAGGAAGGCAGCACCGCTACTTTCAGCACGACGTGCCCGGCCGCGCGCGGTTCCGGGAAGACGCTGGCGATCAGTTCCAGCGACTGGCGGATGGTCGGCAGGATCTGCAGTGCCGCCAGGGTCGGCTGCATGGAATTGCCCTGCCGCTCGAACATGGCTGCCCCCAGCCGCTCTTCCACTTCGCGTACCCGGTGGCTGATCGCGCCGTGCGTCACACCCAGTTCCTCGGCCGCGCGCGTGAAGCTGCGGTGGCGGGCGGCGGCTTCCATGGCGCGCAGGGTATTGAGCGACGGCGGACGGTACATGGCAAGGATTGTTACTGGAATTCACAACCTGCGCCAATCTTTCTCGTTCGGATCATAGCCCGGGCATCGCTATCTCACGTTCCAGGACGGATCGACATTCAGTTCAGGCGGAGCCGAGAAGCGTGATTTCCGAGCATCGGAGCGCAGCGGACTTTCGGTCCGTGAGCACCGAAGCGCAGGACATCGCGCTTCGCAGGCCCGCATGGGCTGAATGTCGATCCGTCCTAGATCATTTCGGGAATCCGTTCATGCCTCTTGCCCTTCGCCGCCCGCATCCCGCGTGGATCGTCGTTGCCGTGACTTTCTTCGCCCTGCTGTTCTCGGCAGGGCTGCGATCAGCGCCCGGCGTGATGATGCTGCCGCTGGAACTGCACTTCGGCTGGGACCGGGCGACGATCTCGTTCTCCGCCGCGCTCGGCATCCTGCTCTACGGGCTGGTCGGCCCTTTCGCCGCCGCGCTGATGATGAGCTTCGGCATCAAGCGCACGATGCTGGCAGGTCTGGCCCTGATGGCCGCATCGACTTTCGCCAGCCGCTGGATGACCGCGCCCTGGCACTTCATGCTGAGCTGGGGCGTGCTGTCCGGCATCGGCTCCGGCGCGGTCGCCTCGGTACTGGGCGCGGCCGTGGTCAACCGCTGGTTCGCGACGCGGCAGGGCCTGGTCATGGGCCTGCTGAGCGCCAGCACCGCCACCGGCGCGCTCGTGTTCCTGCCGTTCCTGGCCTGGCTGTCGGAAGGCGGCGCCTGGCGGCCGGTGGCACTGGCCGTCAGCCTGGGCTGCGCGGCGCTGATCCCGGTGGTCTGGCTCTTCGTGCCGGAGCATCCGCAGGCGCGCGGCGTCCGGCGTTTCGGCGAAGCGGCGCATACGCCCCCCGCCCCGCCGATGAAGCAGGCGGCAACGCCCTGGCTCGCCATCGAGGCTCTCGTGCGCGCCTCCCGCCGCCCGGTGTTCTGGCTTCTGGCGGGCAGCTTCTTCGTCTGCGGCCTCACCACCAACGGGCTGGTCGGCACCCACATGATCGCCTTCTGCGGCGACCACGGCATCGCGCCCGTCGCCGCCGCGGGCCTCCTCTCGCTGATGGGCTTCTTCGACCTCATCGGCACGACCGCCTCGGGCTGGCTGACCGATCGCCACGATCCGCGCCGCCTGCTGGCGGTCTACTACGGCCTGCGCGGACTGTCGCTGCTGGCCCTGCCCTTCATCGACTTCGGCACCGTCAGCCTGACCGTCTTCGCGGTGTTCTACGGGCTGGACTGGATCGCCACGGTGCCGCCCACAGTGAAGCTGGCCAACCAGTCCTTCGGGGAACGCGACGCGCCGATCGTCTTCGGCTGGGTGCTGGTGGCGCACCAGATGGGCGCCGCGCTGGCCGCCTTCGGCGCGGGCGTGATCCGCGAGCAGACGGGGACCTACGCCCCCGCCTTCCTTGTCGCAGGTGCCCTCGCGGTGGCCGCCGCGCTGGTCTTCATGGTGGGGTTCGGCAGGAAGCCCGTTCTGCCTGAAGCTGGCCCCGAACCCGAATTCGCATGAGCGATTATCCCGGTTGCCCCGGGGGTATGTTAGCGCTATCTTCCATCCCACAAGGTTAAACCGACCGGGAGATTGATGTGTCGAGGCGAATTTACGCGGCCCTTGCGGCTACCGCTTTCTGCGGCCTGATGGCGGCCTGCAACGGAACGGGCGGCGCGCCCGAAGCCACGGCTTCGGCAGATTCCGCATCCTCGGAAGCGGCTTCGGACAAGAAGTACCTTTCGCAGCCGCTCGTCAGCGAGATCTACACCGCCGACCCGTCCGCCCATGTCTGGAACGGCAAGTTCTACATCTATCCCAGCCACGACATCGACGGCCCCACCCCCGAGGACGACCTCGGCAGCCACTTCGAGATGCGCGACTATCACGTGCTCTCGATGGACAAGGTGGGCGGCAAGGTCACCATCGGCCCCGTCGCACTCGACGTGAAGCAGGTGCCCTGGGCCGACAAGCAGATGTGGGCCCCGGATGCGGCCTTCAAGAACGGCACCTACTACCTCTACTTCCCGGCCAAGGACAAGCAGGGCGCCTTCCGCATCGGCGTGGCCACGGCGAAGGACCCGATGGGACCGTTCAAGCCGCAGGCCGAGCCGATCAAGGGCAGCTATTCGATCGACCCCGCCGTCTTCACCGACGACGACGGCCAGAGCTACATGTACTTCGGCGGCATCTGGGGCGGTCAGCTCCAGCGCAATGTGAACGGCAAGTACGATCCCAACGGCTCGAAGACCGACCTTCAGGCCGACGACAAGCCCGCGCTGCTCCCCCGCGTCGCGCGCATGAGCGGCGACATGCTGGAATTCGCCGAAACCCCGCGCGAAGTGAAGATCGTGGACGAGAAGGGCCAGCTCCTGCGCGGCGGCGATCATGACCGCCGCTTCTTCGAAGCCGCCTGGATGCACAAGTACAAGGGCAAGTACTACTTCAGCTACTCGACCGGCGACACGCATTACCTCGCTTACGGCATCGGCGATTCCCCTTACGGTCCCTTCACCTACAAGGGCCGCATCCTGGAGCCGGTGGAAGGCTGGACCACGCACCACTCGATCGTCGAGAAGGACGGCAAGTGGTGGCTGTTCTATGCCGACAGCCAGCTTTCCGGCCAGACCCGCCTGCGCAACGTCAAGGTGACGGAGCTGCACTATAACGAAGACGGAACGATCAAGACGATCGATCCCTTCGTTCGCTGAAACGGGAAGGACGGTGAAGCATCCACGCCTGCTGACGGCAGCCCTGCTCGCCGCCCTTCCCCTACCAGCCCTCGCGGCGGCGCCGCAGATCGCGCTGACGTTCGACGACCTGCCTTCGCACATGCCCTACCCGGCAGGCGAGACGCCGGTGTCGGTGGTGGACGCGATCGTGGCGGCGCTGAAGCAGGCCGGCGCCCCCGCCTTCGGCTTCGTGAATGCGGGTAAGGGCGAAGCGGACGGGCGCGATACCGTGCTCGACCATTGGCGCGCGGCGGGCTTTCCCATCGGCAATCACGGCTTCCGGCACCTCAACCTCGATAAGGTCGGCGCGGCGGAGTTCGTGGCGGAGATCGACCGCAACCAGGCCGCGCTGGCGCCGCGCGGGATGAAGCCATGGCTGCGCTATCCGTTCCTCGCCGAGGGCAAGGACCCCGCCGCGCGAGACGCCGTGCGCAAGGCGCTGGCCGCGCGGAACTACCGCATTGCCGGGGTCAGCCTCTCGTTCGACGACTGGGCCTGGAACGCCCCTTATGCCCGCTGCGCCGCGCAGGGCGACGCGGCGGGAATCGCCGATCTCGAAGTCCGCTACCTGGCTGCGGCGCGGGACGATGCCGAAGCCGCGCGCGCGGCTTCGCAGACGCGGTTCGGGCGGGACGTGCCTTATGTCCTGCTGCTCCACGTCGGTGCCTTCGATGCCCGCATGATGCCGCGGCTGCTGGCGCTCTACCGGGACATGGGCTTCCGCTTCGTCACGCTGGAACAGGCCCAGCGGGACAGGTTCTACGCCGCCACCGATCCCGCCAGACCGGGGCCGACGCCTGCCTTGCTGCGGACCACCCCGCTTTCACGGCCGGGTGATGAGGTCTGCCCGGCATGATCGTCGTCCCGGACTTGATCCGGGACCGCTGGCAAGGAACAGCCCACATCTCGGCAGGGCGCTCTAACGCGAGGATTCGCCTAAAGAATTGCCAGCGGTCCTGGATCAAGTCCGGGACGACGTTATCAGCCACCCAAGCCCCGCTCATCCTGAGCTTGTCGAAGGATGGGAGGCACTGCGCCCCGCCGCAGGGGGCTTCGACAAGCTCAGCCTGAGCGGGCTGGGATTTTTAAGCGGGCTCGGATTTTCGCCTGAGCGAACCTGAGGTTATCGCAGCAACTCCAGCGGAATCGCCTCGCCCATGGCCTTGTACCCGGCCGGATTGGGATGCAGCGCGTCGCCTACGTCGTAAGCCGGGTTCAGCCGGTCGGGCCGTGCGGGATCGCGCATCACTTTGTCGAAATCGATCACGCCGTCGAAATTGCCGGGCTTGCGGATCCAGGCGTTGACGGCCTGACGGTCCGCCTCGTTGGACGCGTCGGGGTGGTAATATTCGGTGCCCATGTAGGGCAAAATCGTCGCGCCGTAGACCTTGATGCCGTGCGCGCGGGCGCGGGCGACGATCTGGGCGTAGGCGCCGGTGATCTGCTCGACCATGGCCGCGTGCTCCCCGGCGCTGACGGGCTGGAGCCGGGTGAGGTTGCCGAGGTCGTTGATTCCTTCCAGCAGGATCAGGTGGGTGACGCCCGGCAGTGCCAGCACGTCGCGGTCGAGCCGGGCCATGGCATTGGGGCCGAGCCCGTCCAGCAGCACGCGGTTGCCGCCGATCCCCTGGTTGATCACCGCGCGCCTGTCCCCCGGCCGACCGGCAAGGCGGCGGGCGAGCACGTCGGTCCAGCGGTCGTTGCCGTTGGTGGTGGTGCCGCGCCCGTCGGTGATGGAATCGCCCAGCGCCACGACCGCGCCGCTTCCGCAGGCGCGCGCCTCGATGCCGGAGAGCATGTACCAGTGATCCACCGTCCCGGCGGAGGGCAGGGCCGCATCGGCAACGTGGTTCCCGGCAAGCCAGTAGGACGTCGCCCGCGATCCGGGGTGCGAGGTCTGGCGCTCCGGCACGGACGGGAGGTGGATCGAGATAGCGAGGTCCTCGAAAGCCCTGACCGGCAGATCGACCGGATCGGACAGCCAGTCCGCGCCCGGCGGGATCACCACGCGGGTCTTGCCGGAGAAGCGCAGGGGCGTGAGCGATCCTGTCGCCACGTCCGCCTTGTCCGGCTGCACCGCGCGGGCCAGCGTGGCGGCCTCGATCGTCAGCGGAGTCGTGCCGAAAGCATTGGAAAAGCGCACCCTCAGACCACTGCCGCCGATCGAGGGGCGCACGATCTGGCGCAGGGTCACGTCATGCCGCGCCGCGGCAGGCAGGGCATTGTCGGCGCCGGGGTCCATCTGCGACGAACCCCAGGCCGCGACCCATGGGCAGGATGCCGCCAGCGCGGGCGCTGCGGATGCGCCCGTCCACAGCAGGGCGGCAGTCAGGGCAAGACGGCGAACGGTTGACGGCATGGGAACCCCTTCAAACAAATGAGCCGGCGACCATGGGTCGCCGGCTCGAAGGTTTCAGGGAGGAGGAATTCCCTGACAAGAACCCGATAGCGAACGCGATCAGAAGTTCGCGCGCAGGCCCAGCAGCACCTGACGGCCCGGATAGTAGACCGAGTAGGCGGCGTTGGAATATTCGAAGGTAGTGCGGATCGGCTCGTTGGTGATGTTCAGCACGTCGAGCGTCAGGCGCACGGCCTTGTCGAGGAAGGGCAGCTGGTAACCGGCCGAAAGGTCGAGCTGGCCGCGGGCATCCGAGCGCAGCGCGGCGCCGGGGATGTTGTTCTGCGGACCGTTCACGGCGATCGACTTGTCGTTCCAGACGTAGTTCAGGCTGACCGAGAGGCCGCCGTTTTCGTAGAAGCCCTGGAGGTTGTACGAATAGGGCGAAACGCCGGTGGCAACGAGGCCCGAGGACGACGACTGCTTCAGGTAGGTGCCGTTGGCCGAGAAGCCGAGGCCCTGGAACAGGAAGTCCAGCGGCTGAACCCAGGTGACTTCGAGACCCTTGATCTTGAGGTCCGACAGGTTGATCGGACGGTTCACCGTGATCGGCAGGTCGTTGATCGCCACGCCGGTAGCGGCCGCACGGTTGCGCAGGGCATCCTGCTGGGTGGCGATCAGGCTGTCGAAGGGAATGTTCAGCGAACCGAAGCTGGCGCTGGTCACCTGGGTTTCGGTGAAGCCCTGGATGTTCTTCATGAAGGCCGAAAGACCGACATAGCCGATGCCGCCGGTATAGACTTCACCGCCGATATCGAAGTTGTCCGAGGTATAGGGCGTCAGGTCCGGGTTGCCTGCGGTCGCCACCAACGCCGAGGGATCGGAGAAGGTGATGCCCGGCAGGATCTGGCCTGCGTCCGGCCGGGTCATCGTGCGCGATGCCGAAGCGCGCAGCTTGACGTTGTCCAGCAGGTCGTAGGTCAGGTTGATCGAGGGCAGGAAGTTGTCGTAGTTCGACTTCGAGCTGATATCGATGATCGTGGTGCCGACCTGGCTCGGTCCGACGACGACCTGGCGGGTGTGGGCATAGCGCATGCCGGCATTGGCATGCAGGTCGCGCCCGAACAGCTGGGTCACGCCGTTCAGTTCGAAGTAGGCGCCCCAGACCGTTTCGTCCATGTCGCCGGTGGCGCCGCCGGTCACCGCGCCGCGTGCTTCCGGCGCGCTGTCGCGGTAGCTGGCGTAGTCGGTGGCGGCCTTCAGCGCGTCGAAGTCCGGCACGACGAAGGCGTTGTAGCCCACGCTGCCGCTGGCGAGATGGCCGAAGTTGTTCACCGGGAACTGCTTCAGGTACTGCGCGATGGCCGTGGTGGGCACCGTGCCGGTGGCGCCGGTGCAGCCCGTGCCGCAGACCGAAAGCTGGTAGGCAGTGCTGTTGTCGTAGGCACGGATCGAACGCTGGGCGCGGTCGTAGGCGCCGCCGATCTTGATGCTGAACTGATCGTCGCCGATCGTGGTGTCGAGGTGGGCACCCTTGGTTTCGGTGCTGCGGCGCACGAGCTGGATGTTCTGGCGATACCACTGCCAGCCGAGGTTCGGATCGTTGAGATCGACATTGGTGGTGATCAGCGGGCGGTTAGCCGCGCCGGTATTGTCGTAATAGACGTCCACGCCCGAATTCGGGGCGGTCTGGAACGCGAAAGTGGGCTGTTCGCGGAAGAATTCGCTCTTCGACCAGTTGGCGCTCGCCTCCACCTTCACGGTGTCGGACGGCTGCCAGGTCAGGCTGGGATTGATGTTCCAGAACTTGGTGGTCTGCTTGAACTCGCTGGCTTCCAGGAAGAAGGACGAGTTGGCGAAAGTGCCGCTCGTCACCACGCCGTTATCGTCCACGGTCAGGTCGATCGGGATCATGCCACCGGTCGCCTGGGCGCCCGTGCCGGGGCCCGAATTGCGGACCTGCCAGTTCATGTTGACCTTGTTGTAGTTGCGCTTAGACTTGGCCCAGATACCGTCGAGGGCGAAGTGCAGCTCGTCGGTGGGGCGCCATTCGAGCGCGGCCAGGGCCGAGATGCGCGAACGGTCGCCGGTGGTCAGGCTGTTGCGGCCGAGGCGCGGCAGCAGCGCGGTGCTGAGCTGGCTGCGCGTCAGGCCCGAGGTGGCGACAACGTCCACCGGCTGCCCGGCGACGAGGCCGTGACCGGCATTGGCCGGGACCACCGAGGCCCAGTTCCAGTTGTTGTTGCCGGCATCGCCAGCGCCCAGGCTGCCGTCGCCCCAGCCCACGGTCTCGAAGCCGTCCACGCGGGTCTTGGTCTTCACGCCGGCCACGCCGACGAGGATGCCGAAGGTATCCGTCGTATGGCTGGCGACGAGCGCGCCGCGCGGGCTGATCTTGCCGTTGCTGTCGGTGTACTGCCCCTGCGCCACGGCCGTGATGTGGGTACCTTCCTTGTCGAAGGGACGGGCATTGCGCAAGTTGACGGTGCCGGCGATGCCGCCTTCGAGGGTCGAGGGCGTCGGGCTCTTGGCAAGGTCGAGGCGGGTGAAGAGTTCGGACGGGAAGAAGTCCAGATCGACTTCGCGGTTGGCGCTGCCGCCGTTGGTGCCGCCGTCCGAGGCGACCTGAAGCTGCGAGCCGTTCAGCAGCACGCGGGTGAAGCTGGGGCCGAGGCCGCGAATGGCTATCTGGGTGCCTTCGCCGTTGATGTCGCGGTTGAGGCGCACGCCGGGCATGCGGTTCAGGGTTTCGGCAAGGTTGGTGGCGGGCAGCTTGCCGATGTCTTCGGCGAAGATGGAATCGCCGAAGGTCACGGCGTCGCGCTTGGCATTGGTCGCGCTCTGGAGCGAGGCGCGGATGCCGGTGACGATGATGTCTTCGGCGGTCGGCTCGTTCGCGCTATCCTGTGGTGCGGCGTCCTGCGGTGCGGCAGCGGTGTCAGTGGTGGTGGCGTCCTGCGCGAAAGCGGCAGGCGCGGCAAGGCCCGAGAGCGCGGCGGCGCCCAGAAGAACGGCACGAACGGAAATACGGTTGGATCGCATTGGATATCCCCTCCCATGTAGACCACGTCCGCGTCATGTCGGATCGTGGGGTGCGCCAGCACTGGTAGCGCTATCATTGTTTGCCTTAATATGCCCAGTGCCGGTGCGCGTCAACAGTTATGTTAGCGGTATCTTTCACTTGTAGGAATAGAGCTTTACCCGCTGGATCTGCCACTTTCCGGCCTCCAGCCGGATATGGCGCCCTTGATGCGTCTGGTCGCCGTTGAGCAGTCTGCCCGGCACCCATTTGCCGGTCGAGTCGAAACGGCCCTCGAACGCCGAATCGATCCCGGCAAGCGCTGCCCCGTTCGATCCTGGGCCCGATTTCGGCTTGAAGGTGACGGTCACGCCCTGCCCGGCGATGAGATACTCCTCCGGCCCGATCTGGATGATCATGCCGCCCGCCGCCGCGATCGCTGCCGTCGTGCCCGGCTGCGAGGCATCGGCGCCGGGGTTCGCCACCGGCTTCTGGATATCGGCATAGGCGATGGTGAAGCGATAGGGGCCGACCTCGCGCACCTCGGGTTCGTAGACCAGCGTATCGTCATAGAGCTGGCGCGGCTTGAAGCCGACCATCCGGTCCGTGCCCTGCGCATCGAGGATATAGGGCTTCAATTGTTGGAGAACCCCGTAAGCATCCTTGAGCGCGCCGGGATCCTCGTCCACCGAGTCGATCGAGAACGGGCCGAAGCCGATCGCGTCGAGTTGGCCGATCGCGTAGAAGGCATTGGCAGGCGCGGTCGGGTTATTCGAATTGTGCGCCTCGGGGATGAACAGCAGGTTGTCCGGCCGCTTGTACCCGTTCACGATGTCCACGAAGTTCGGGAAATAGATGTCGGGCGCCAGGAAATCGAGGTGCGGGCCGCCCGCCTTCCAGACGTCCAGCAAGTGCGGCAGCGGGCCGCCGCTGGGATATTCGCCGGGAATGCGGCCCGGTCGGTTGAGCGCCACGTTGACGTACATCGGGATCGGATAGGCCGCCTTGCCCGCCGCGGCGAGCTGGTCCGCGAAACGGGCATAGTGCCAGGCGGCGAAGACTTCGGCCGCAGCGTCGCCGCCACCGAACATCTCTTCCCAGCTCCCGCTGGTCGGCGCGCCGCGTTCAAGCCACATCCGGCGCATGCCGGGCACCAGCGAATCCTTGTGCGCCGTCAGGTAGTTCACCAGCTCGGCGGGAACCGGCTCGCGGTAGGCGGCATTGGCGGCGGCGCTGTAGTCCCGCGCGACCGGCAGCATGCCGATCTCGTTCTCCACTTGCACCATGACGACGGTGTTATCCTTGGCATCCACCGCCTTCAGATGCGCCATCAGCGCCGCATAGGCCCGCTGGTCCGCCTTCAGCGTCTCGGCGCCGAACGTGGAGAGGATCTCCACGCCCTGCCCGTTCGGCATCTGCGCGCGCGGGAAGCGCTGCTGGTCGCGCTTCACCCAGGCGGGGACGTAAGTGGACATGGAATTCTTCCACGCGCCGAACCACAGGACCACCAGCTTGAGATCGTTCGCCCGCGCCGCCTTGATCTGGGAATCGACCGAGGACCAGTCGAAAGTGCCCTCGACCGGCTCGATCAGCTCCCACGAAACCGGCGTGAGCACGGTATCGAGGTTCATCTCCTTCAATCGCTTCCAGTGCGGCTCCATGTAGGCGGCGCTGGAGGAGGCGGAGTTGCTCAGTTCGCCCGCGATCATCAGCATGGGCTTGCCGTTCACGATCAGCTGCTGCGTATCGCCCTTCGCCTCGAGACGCGGCGCATCGGCCAGAGCGGGGGCGGAAAGGCTCAGGCTGGCAGTAAGCGCGGAGACTGCCAGGGCGGCAGTGCGGAAAGTCATGCGTTCTCTCCCAGGAATGCAGCGATCACGGCATGGGCGCCGGATGTTTCGAGATGGCCGAGATGGGCGGCGATCGCATCGAGCACCGCGCCGCCCGGCGCCTGGCCGAGCACACCGAGCGCGGCGACGACGCGCGCGCGCGGGGTCGGCGCATCGCGCAAGGCCTCGGCAAGGGCCTGCGCGGCGGGATCGTCGATCGCGAAGCTCTCGCCCGCGTCGGTCGTGCCTGCCTGCCAGCGCACCCATGCCGCCACGGCCAGCGCGATGGCAGTGAAGGAACCGCCCTGCTCCGCCACTGCGGCGAGCGGCGCAAGCAGGCGCTGCGGCAGCTTCTGCGATCCGTCCATGGCGATCTGGCGGGTACGGTGCTGGAGCGCGCTATTGGCGAAGCGCGCCATCAGTTCGGCCCGGTATGCCGCCACGTCCAGCCCCGCAGGCGGATCGAGCGTGGGCACGACTTCGTCCCACAGCCGCTCGACGAAAAGCAGGCCCTGCGCGGTGCCGACGAATTCATGCACGAAGCGGTCACCGGCCAGACCGCCGAGATAGGCGATAGCCGAATGCGCGCCGTTGAGCAGGCGCAGCTTGGCCTCCTCCCAGGGCGCGACGGCATCGGTAAGCTGCACGCCGAGCGCGGCGAAATCGGGCCGCTCGCCCGCGAAGCTGTCCTCGATCACCCATTGCAGGAAGGGTTCCGCCTTGACCATGGCCCTGTCGTCCACGCCGATCAGCGCCGTGACACCGGCGATATCCTCGTCGGTGGTGGCGGGGACGATGCGGTCGACCATGGTGGCCGGGAAGGTGCAGCTTTCCGCGATCCAGGCGGCGAGCGCGGGATCGTGCGCCTCGGCCATGGCGAGTACCGCGCCTTTCAGCAGGGCACCGTTGTGCGGCAGGTTGTCGCAGGACAGGATCGAAAGCGGCGCGCGGCCCTCGGCGCGGCGGCGCGCCAGTGCGGCGACGAGGAAGCCCGCCGCGGTGCGCGGACGCTCCAGCCCGGCGAGATCGGCGGCGACGTCCGCATCCTCTGTCATCAGACTGCCGGTCTTGCGATCGAGGCAATAGCCTTTCTCGGTCACCGTCAGGGTGACAAGGTGCGTATCGGGCGAAGCCAGCGCGGCGACCACCGCCTCCGGGCCTTCCGGGGCGACCAGCACCTGCTGCACCACGCCCATGATCTGCGGGGTCTGCACCTCGCCTTCGCGCACCAGCAGGGTGTAGAGGCCGTCCTGCGGGTTCATCTGGTCCCGCACCGAGGCCGAGCGCAGCGAGACGCCGATCACGCCCCAGCGCAGATCGCCCGAGGCCAACGCCGCCTCGAAAACGGCGGCCTGATGCGCGCGGTGGAAGGCGCCGATGCCGAGATGGACGACGCCCGCCCTGACCGCCGCGCGGTCATAGGCAGGCCTAGCGACGGATGCCGGAACCTGTCCGAGAGTCTCGTTCGAAAGCCTCACAGCTTGTACGCCGCCTTGACGAGATCATAGGCCAGCGCGCGCGCCACTTCGTGGGCCTCGTCCTCGGGCAGGCGGTGTTCGGCCACGAGCTGCGCCAGCCAGGCGCAGTCCATGCGGCGGGCCACGTCGTGCCGGGCCGGGATCGAGAGGAAGGCGCGGGTATCGTCGTTAAAGCCCACGGTATTGTAGAAGCCGCCGGTCTCGGTCGCGCGTTCGCGGAAGCGGCGCATGCCTTCCGGGGAATCGTGGAACCACCACGGCGGGCCGAGCCGCAGCGAGGGGTAGTGCCCGGCGAGAGGCGCCAGTTCGCGCGAATAGACGTCCTCGTCCAGCGTGAAGAGGATCAAGGTCAGGCGCGGGTCGTTGCCGTAGCGGTCGAGCAGCGGCTTCAGGGCCTGCACGAATTCGCCGGGGAGCGGAATATCGCCGCCCTTGTCTCGCCCGAAGCGCTCCAGCACGGCCTGGTTGTGGCTACGGTGAACCGCCGGGTGGAGCTGCATGACCATGCCGTCCTCCACGCTCATCCCCGCCATTTCGGTGAGGATCTGGGCGCGGAACAGTTCGGCGTCCTGCTTGCTCGCACCTGCCTCACCCACTCCGGCCAGCACCCGGTGGTAGAGCGCCTCGCAATCCTCCGGCGAAAGATCGGCGGTCAGCGCGCTGGGATGGCCGTGATCGGTCGAGGTGGCACCGGCCTCGCGGAAGCGGGCGCGGTGGAAGCGGTGCGCGGCCAGATAGCCTGCGTACGTCGAGACATCCTCGCCCGCCATCTCGCCGAACTTCGCGACCTTCGCGGCGAAGCCCGGCGTTTCGGGATCGACGACCGGATCGGGGCGATAGGCGGTGACGACGCGGCCGTTCCAGCCGCTTTCCCGGATCGCGCGGTGATGGGCGAGCGGGTCCAGCGGGCCTTCGGTGGTGGCGATCGCCTCGATGCCGAAGCGTTCGAACAGCGCGCGTGGGCGGAAGGCCGGAGTCTTGAGCGCGGCGTCGATCACCTCGTAATAGTGGTCCGCCGTGCTCTCATCCAGCAGCACGTCCAGGCCGAAGACTTCGGCGAATACCCAGTCCAGCCACATGCGCGAGGGCGTGCCGCGGAACAGGTGATAGTGCTGCGCGAAGAGGTTCCAGATCTTGCGCGGGTCCTGCTCCACCGGGCTGCCGTCCACGCTCGGCACGCCCAGCGATTCCAGCGGCACGCCCTGCGAATAGAGCATGCGGAACACATAGTGGTCCGGCACGATCAGCAGCGAGGCGGGGTTGGGGAACGGCTCGTCATAGGCGAACCAGGCTGGATCCGTGTGCCCGTGGGGGCTGACGATCGGCAGGTCCTTCACGCCTTCGTAGAGCGCGCGGGCGATGGCCCGGGTGCCGGGATCGGCGGGGAACAGGCGATCGGGATGGAGAGCGAGAGGACGAGTCATGCGGCAGCATCCTTGAGGTCGGGATTGGCGACCTGGTAACGAGGAAGGATCAGGTGAATGACGGCAAGCGCCACGAGATAGGCGCAGGAGGCGACCACGAAGATCGGGCCGTAGCTGCCCACGCCTTCGAGGATGGCGCCTGCGAACTTGGCCATGAGCATGCCGCCCAGCGCCCCGGCGAGCCCGCCGAGGCCGACGACCGAACCGGTCATCCAGCGCGGCATGGTATCGCCGGGCAGCGCGTAGAGATTGGCGGAGAAGCCCTGATGCCCGGCGCAGGCCAGGCCCACCAGCGCCACGGCCGTCCACAGCCCCGGCGCATGCGGCGCCATGGCGATCGGCACGGCGCAGAGCGCGGCGAGGAACATGGCGGTCTTGCGCGAGCGGTTGACGCTCCAGCCCCGGCCGATGAAGCGCGAGGAAGCCCAGCCGCCCAGCACCGAACCGATGTCCGCCAGGATATAGACCGCGATCAGCGGCGGGCCGAAGTCCAGCATCTTCACGCCGAACTGCTTGTTGAAGAAGTCCGGCAGCCAGAACAGGAAGGTCCACCAGACCGGATCGATCAGGAAGCGGCCGAGCATATAGGCCCAGGTCTGGCGATAGCCGAACAGCGCGCGCCACTTGACCGGGCGCGGCTTCTCCATCGGATCGGCCTCGATCCAGGCCAGCTCTTCGGCGCTGAGGTTCTTCTTGTCACGCGGGCGGCGGTAGAAGCCGAGCCAGGCCGCCAGCCACAGGACCGTCAGCAGGCCTGTGAGGATGAAGGCCCAGCGCCAGCCCAGCGTCAGCGCGATCACCGGCACCACCAGCGGGGTCAGGATCGCGCCCACGTTGGAGCCGGCGTTGAAGATGCCGATGGCGAAAGCGCGCTCGCGCTTGGGAAACCATTCGTTGGTGGCGGCGATGGCGGCGGGAAACGTCCCCGCCTCGCCGATGGCCAGGGGAATGCGTGCGAAGAGCATGCCGCTGGTAGAGGTGAACAGCGCGTGCGCCATGTGGCCGACCGTCCACAGCGTCACCGCCAGGGCATAGCCCGCGCGTGCGCCGATCTTGTCGATCAGGCGGCCGAAGAACACGTAGGCAATGCCGTAGCCTGCCTGGAACCAGATCGCGAGGTCGGCATAGCCGCTCTCGCTCCAGCCGTAGCGCGCCTGAAGCTCGGGCTTGAGCGTGGGCAGGACCAGCCTGTCCACATAGCTCAGCACCACCGCCGCAAAGAGCAGCGCGCAGACGATCCAGCGGATCCGGCCCGAGGGCTTGCCCGGACCGGTCGCGACGTCGACCTGAGGCGTCACGCCGTTCACCGCGATCACCAGTTGTACATCGTGCCGTCTTCGAGGCGGTTCACCGGCAGGAAGGCGCGATTGTATTCGTACCCGGCGGCCAGTTCCTCATCGATGTCCACGCCCAGGCCCGGCGCCTCGCCCGGATGCATCATGCCGTTCTCGAAGGTATAGGCATGGGGGAACACCGCATCCGTTTCCGGCGTGTGGCGCATGTATTCCTGCACGCCGAAGTTCGGCACCGAAAGGTCGAAGTGCAGCGCGGCGGCCATGCAGACCGGCGAAAGGTCGGTGGCGCCGTGGCAGCCAGTGCGGATCTGGTAGAGATCGGCCAGCGCGGCGATCCGGCGCAGATGGGTGATGCCGCCCGCGTGGACCACGGTGGCGCGGATATAGTCGATCAGCTGGTTCTGGATCAGGTCCTTGCAGTCCCAGATCGAGTTGAAGATCTCGCCCACGGCCAGCGGCGCGGTGGTGTGCTGGCGGATCAGCTTGAAGGCCTCCTGGTTCTCGGTCGGGGTCGCGTCTTCCAGCCAGAACGGGCGATAGGGCTCCAGGTCCTTGCCGAGGCGACCTGCCTCGATCGGGGTCAGGCGGTGGTGGATGTCGTGCAGCAGATGGACGTCCCAGCCCAGCGCCTCGCGCGCGGCCTTGAACAGTTCGGGCACGACGCGCAGGTACTTCGCGGTGTTCCAGACGTTCTCAGTGGGCAGGTCGGCGTCGGCGGGCTCGTAGAAGTACTTGTCCTTGGAGACGCCGTAAGTCGAGGCCATGCCCGGCACGCCGCACTGGAGACGGATCGCCTTGTAGCCCTGCGCCTGGTAATCGAGCGCCACGTTGATGGTGTCCTCGATCGTGGTGCCGTTGGCGTGGCCATAGACCATCACGCCTTCACGGCTCGCACCACCGAGCAGCTGGTAGACCGGCAGACCGGCGATCTTGCCCTTGATATCCCACAGCGCCATGTCGACAGCGGCGATGGCGGTCATCGTCACCGGGCCGCGGCGCCAGTAGGCACCCTTGTAGAGGTACTGCCACACGTCCTCGATCCGGTGCGCATCGCGGCCGATCAGGCAAGGGATCACATGGTCGGTCAGATAGCTGGCGACCGAGAGTTCGCGGCCGTTGAGAGTCGCGTCACCGACACCGGTGGTGCCGTCGTCGCACGTGATCTTGAGCGTGACGAAGTTGCGACCCGGGCAGGTGATGATGACCTTGGCATCGACGATCTTGGGCATGGAATGGATCCTCAGGCGATTTCGAGAGTGGTGGTCTTGAGATCGGCGCTGCTGGCGCCGACCAGGATATCGAACAGGCCGGGCTCGACGACTTCGCGCATGTCCTCGTTCCAGAGGCTGAAGTCGTCGGGGCCGAGGGTGAACTCGACCTTGCGGGTCTCGCCAGGCGAGAGCGTGACGCGGCGGAAACCGCGCAGTTCCATGACCGGGCGGGTGACGCTGGCGGCCTGGTCGTGGACGTAGAGCTGCACGACTTCGTCGCCCGCGAGCTGGCCGGTGTTGGTTACGTCCACCGAAACGGTGACGTTGCCCGAGAGGCCGATGCGCGGTGCCGAAAGGCTGGGGGCGCCCACGGTGAAGGTGGTGTAGCTGAGGCCGAAACCGAAGGGATAGAGCGGCGCCGTCTCGGCAAAGAGATAGCCGCGCTTGGCCGAAGGCTTGTGGTTGTAAAAGAAGGGCACCTGCCCCACGTCCTTGACCACGGTGACAGGGAGCTTGGCGCCCGGATTGACGTCCCCGAACAGCGCCTCGGCCATGGCGGTGCCGCCTTCCTGGCCGAGATACCAGCATTCGAGGATCGCGTCGGCCTGCTCGGCCACGGTCGGCCAGGACGGCGGGCGGCCGTTGAGCGCGACGACGATCACCGGCTTGCCGGTCGCCTTGAGCGCGCGGAACAGCTCGTTCTGCTCGCCCACGAGGTCGAGGTCCGTGCGGTCGCCAAGGTGGTTCTTCGCATAGCCTTCGCGGCTGGTCTGCTCGGTATCGCCGATGGCCAGCACGATCACGTCGCTGCCCTTGGCCGTCTCCACGGCCTCCGTGATCAGCGCGCGGTTCTTCGCAGGGTCCGCCAGCAGGACTTCGTTGGCCGAGCGGTCCTCGCTCTGGGTGATGAACACGCCCTGCGCGAAGACGACTTCGGCCTTGCCTGCCACGCGCGACTTGATGCCTTCGACAAGGTTCACGCTGGAACGCGGCTCCGAGGAATAGCCGCCGAGACGGGTGACATTTGCATTCGGACCGACCACGGCGATGCGCTTCTGCGCGCCCGCCGTCAGCGGCAGGACGCCCGTATTCTTGAGCAGGCAGATCGACTTGCGTGCCGCTTCCAGCGCCAACGCGCGGGCTTCGGCATTGGCGGTGAGCTTCGCGGAGGCCCTGGGATCGACCGGCCCTGCCTCGAACATGCCCGCGCGGAACTTCAGCGTCAGCATGTGGCGGCAGGCGGCATCGACGGCGGCAAGCGGCACCAGCCCCTTGCGGACCTGATCGGCCAAGGTGCGATAGCCCTCACCGTCGGGCAGGTCGCAATCGACGCCCGCATGCAGGGCAAGGCGCGCCGCGCCCTCGATGTCGCCGGCAAGGTGGTGGAAGGAGGCGAGTTCGCCGATCGCCGCATAGTCGCTGACGATAGCGCCGTCGAAGCCCCATTCGCCGCGCAGCACGTCGTTCAGCAGCCAGCGGTTGGCGTGGCTGGGGATGCCGTCGATCTCGTTGTAGGAAGGCATGACCGCGGCGATGCCGGTGCGACGCACCACTTCGCGGAAGGGCGGGAAGAAGGAATCGTAAAGCTCGCGCTTGCCGAGCGGGGCCGGGGCGACGTTGTTCCCAGCCTCGGGCTGGCCGTGGCCGGTCATGTGCTTGAGCGTGGCGAAGACCTTGCCCTCGGCCAGTTCTTTGCCCGGTCCCTGCAGGCCGCGCACCGCGGCGACGCCCATTTCTCCGCAGAGATAGGGGTCTTCGCCGAAGGTTTCCTCGATACGGCCCCAGCGCGGGTCGCGGGCGATGTCCACCACCGGCGACAGCGCCAGCGTTGAGCCGTGCGCGCGCACTTCGCGGCCGATCACCGACTGCACGCGCTCCACCAGATCGGTGTCGAAAGTGCCGGCCATGGCGATAGCCTGCGGGAAGCTGGTCGCCTCGGGCGCCATATAGCCGTGGAGCGATTCCTCATGGAACAGCACCGGGATGCCAAGACGGGTCTGCTCGCGCGCCCACTTCTGCGTGGCATTGACGAAAGCGATGGTATCGGCAGGCTTGCGCCAGCGCCCCGTCACTTCGGTGCCGGTGTTGTTGGCCGTCGCCGCGCCGCCCCGGTCTGACGGACGGGCGATCTGGCCGATACCGTCGGGATGCGCTTTGCTGGCGCGTGCCGGATCGAAAGCGCGCGATTCGTCCATGATCTCGCGCTTGCGGGTGGAGAGGGTGACGAGCTGGGCCACCTTCTCGTCCAGCGTCATGCGCGCCATCAGGTCCCTGACGCGCAAGTCCACCGGGACTTTCGGATCCTTGTAGAGCGGCGCCGCCGCCCGCGCGGAAACCGGCAGGAAAGCCAGAATCGAGGCGCCCGCGCTCCAGCGCAGCAGTTCGCGGCGCGCAATCATGATAACGCAACCGCATGGAAGTGGCGCGATCCCGCGAGCGTCAGACTAACCGGAAAAACCATCTTGCTCCCTGCATCCCCTGGCCGCTCTTCGGCCCATTTCCCAAGCGGACGGCAAACTCTGTTGCCTGCCCCGAACTTTGTGTGTTAGCGGTATCATGCGCGACAACGAGCGAGCTTGTCAATGGCATCGCAGCGCTAATTGAATTCGGCCACCCGGCCACGATCTGGGATACAGGGGAGGATGATGAAGAAGCGGCTTCTGACGATCGGCGTATGCGTGGCGGCCCTTGGCCTCGCGAGCGCACCGGCCCTTGCAAACGATGGCTATGACCTCTGGCTGGCCCCCGCAGGCAGCCCTTCCGCCACGGAAATCCGCGTCGTCGGCCAGTCCGAAACGCTGGACCGCGCCGCCGCCGAACTGCGCCGCGATCTTGCCGCCGCGCCGCTGCCGGTCGTGCTGGCCCGGGCCGACGATCCCGCCCTTGCCGCCTTGCGCCTGCCCACTGCGGCGCTGGGCGACGAAGGCTATCTCCTGCGCGCCGCCACGCTGGACGGCCGCAAGACGCTGATCGTCACCGGCAAGACCGACCGCGCCGTGCTCTACGGTGCCTTCGCGCTGATTCGCGCGCAGAAGACCGGTGCCGATCTTGCCGCCATCGATCTCCAGTCCGCCCCGAAGATCGGCCTGCGCGTGCTCAACCATTGGGACAATCTCGACGGTTCGGTGGAGCGCGGCTATGCGGGCCAATCTCTGTGGGACTGGTGGACCCTGCCGGACTTCAAGGACCCGCGCTATACCGACTATGCCCGCGCCAATGCCGCGCTCGGCATCAACGGGATCGTCCTCAACAACGTCAACGCCAAGCCCGAAAGCCTGACCGCGCCCTATATCGCCAAGGCCAAGGCCCTGGCCGAAGTGTTCCGGCCCTGGGGCATCAAGGTCTACCTCTCGGCGCGCTTCTCCGCGCCGATCGAGGTCGGCCATCTCAAGAGCGCCGACCCGCTCGACCCCGAAGTCCAGGCCTGGTGGAAGGCCAAGAGCGACGAAATCTACCGCGAGATCCCCGATTTCGGCGGCTTCCTGGTCAAGGCCAACAGCGAAGGCCAGCCCGGCCCGCGCGACTATCACCGCAGCCATGCGGAAGGCGCCAACATGCTCGCAGCCGCCGTCGCTCCCCATAACGGCATCGTCATGTGGCGCGCCTTCGTCTATGCCGAAACCGACCCGGACGACCGCGCCAAGCAGGCCTATACGGAGTTCAAGCCGCTCGACGGCAAGTTTGCGGACAATGTGCTGGTGCAGGTCAAGAACGGCGCGATCGACTTCCAGCCGCGCGAGCCGTTCCATCCGCTGTTCGGCGCCATGCCGAAGACGCCGATGATGCTGGAATTCCAGATCACCAAGGAATACCTCGGCTTCGCCACCCACCTCGCCTATCTCGGCCCGCTGTTCGAGGAAGTGCTGGAGGCCGATACCCGTGCCAAGGGCAAGGGATCGACGGTGGCCAAGGTGATCGACGGTTCGCTCTATGGCCATAAGCTCAGCGGCATTGCCGGCGTCGCCAATGTCGGGCGCGACCGCGACTGGTCGGGTTCGACGTTCAACCAGGCCAACTGGTACGCCTTCGGCCGTCTCGCCTGGGATCCGACGCTTTCGGCCGACAGGATCGCCCGCGAATGGGCGCAGCAGACTTTCGGCAACGATCCGCGCGTGGTCGATACGGCCGTGAAGATGATGATGGCCTCGCGCGAGGCGGTGGTGGACTATACCGGCCCGCTCGGCCTCGCCCACGTCATGGGCACCGGCCACCACTATGGTCCGGGTCCATGGATCAGCGATCTGGCCCGGCCCGAATGGAACCCGGTCTACTATCACAAGGCCGATCGCGACGGCATCGGCTTCGACCGCACGAAGACCGGCAGCAACGCCGTGGCGCAGTACGAACCGGCGGTGGCGAAGCTGCTGGCGGATCCGCGCACGACGCCCGAAAGCGAACTGCTCTGGTTCCATCACCTGCCGTGGGACTGGAAGATGAAGTCCGGCCGCACGCTGTGGCAGGAAATGGTCGCCCATTACGATCGCGGCGTCGCCACGGTGGCGCAGATGCAGTCCGAATGGCAGGGCGTGAAGGGCCTCGTCGATGCGGAGCGCTGGCAGAAGACCGCCAGCTATCTCCAGATCCAGCACAACGAGGCCAAGTGGTGGCGCGACGCCAGCCTGGCCTACTGGATGTCGGTCAACGGCTTGCCGCTGCCTGCGGGCGTGGCCGCGCCGGAGCACGATCTGGCCTGGTACAAGGCGCAGGACTTCCCGCTCGCACCGGGACATCCCCACTGATCGCCCTTTGCCTGGTTGCGCTACCAGCGCGATTTGTGGTGTTAGCGAACATTCCCCGGTGCTCTTGGCGAGCGCCGGGGTCATGCGGGGGAACCAGATGAGCAGCCAGACCAGAGTTCCGCGCAAGCAGCGCTCCAGTGCCAAGATCGACGACGTCGCCCGCCTTGCCGGGGTCTCGCCGATGACGGTAAGCCGCGTCATCAACAAGGGCGCCAACGTCCGCGAGGAAACCCGCCGCAAGGTCGAGGCCGCCATCGCGGAGCTGAACTACGCCCCCAGCGCCGCCGCGCGGATACTGGCGGGCGGCGAGGACTTCAGGATCGGCCTGCTCCACTCCAACCCCAGCTTCGCCTATCTCAGCGAATTCCTGGTCGGCGCGCTGGAGGAAACCAGCACCGCCAATGCCCAGCTTCTGGTCGAGCCCTGCAACGAGGAAGGTGGAGAGGCCGGAGCGGTGGAGAAGCTGCTGCGCACGCGTATCGACGGCGTGATCCTGCCGCCGCCGCTCAGCGATTCCCCGGCCGTACTGGAGGCGCTGCGCCATGCCGACGTACCGGTGGTGGCCGTCGCCACGGGCCGCGCGCCGGAATGGGCGCTGTCGGTGAGCATCGACGACCGCGAGGCCGCCTTCACCATGACCCACCACCTGGCCGCACTGGGCCATCGGCGGATCGGCTTCATCACCGGCCATCCCAACCAGACCGCCAGCGCCGAGCGTCTCGACGGCTACCGCGAGGCGCTTTCGGCGCTGCACCTGCCGTTCGATCCGGCGCTGGTGGCGCAAGGCTACTTTACCTATCGCTCCGGGCTGGAAGCGGCCACGCAGTTGCTCGATCTCGACACGCCGCCCAGCGCCATCTTCGCCTCCAACGACGACATGGCGGCAGCGGCGATCACGGTGGCCCATCGGCGCGGGCTGGACGTGCCGCGCCAGCTTACCGTCTGCGGCTACGACGATACCGCGCTGGCCGTATCGGTCTGGCCGGAACTGACGACGATCCGCCAGCCCACCACCGACATGGCCCGCCGCGCGGTACGCCTGCTGATCGACGAGATCCGCGCACGCAATGCCGGGGCTCCGGCGGTCGAGCATCCGCATGTCGTGGCGGAATTCAAGATGGTCCGCCGGGATTCCGACGCAGGCCCTTCGGCCTGAACCTCACGCCGCACGAAGGAAAAGCGCCCCTTGCGACCTGTCGTCGCAAGGGGCGCTTTTCATTGAACTTCGGCAAGGCCAAGTGTTTCAGCCCTGCATCTCTTCCAGCTCGCGGCCCTTAGTCTCGTTGACCATGGCGCGGACGAAGAAGAACGACACCGCCGCGAAGAACGCATAGCCGGTGTAGGTCACGGCAAGGCCGGGGCTGACGGCCAGCGCCGGGAAGCTCACCGAGACCGCCGCATTGGCGATCCACTGGGCGAAGCCCGCAACCGCCAGGCCGGAGCCGCGGATCTGGTTGGGGAACATCTCGCCCAGCATGACCCACATGATCGGGCCCCAGCTCATGTTGAAGAAGATCACGTAGAGATTGGCCGCGACCAGCGCGATCACGCCGTTGTTGCCGGGCAGGGAAACCGCGCCGTCCGCGCCGGTAACGGCGGTGGAGAAGGCATAGGCCACGGTCGCCAGCGTCACCGCCATGCCCGCCGAGCCGATCAGCAGCAGCGGCTTGCGCCCGATGCGGTCCACCAGCGCGATCGTCGCAAGGCAGGCGCCGATCGAGAGCACGCCCGAGAGGATATTGGTCTGCAGCGCGTAGTCTTCCGAGAAGCCGACCGCCTCCCACAGGGTGGCGCCGTAATAGAACACCACGTTGATGCCGACGAGCTGCTGGAACACGGCGAGGCCGATGCCCGCCCAGACGATCGGACGCACGCGGCCGCTGGCCTTGTCAATCAGGTCGGAAAGCTTGGGCTTGTGATGGTCGGCGGCCAGGCTGGCGCGGATCTCTGCCACCTTGCGGTCTGCCTCGGCGGTGCCGAACAGCTTGGTCAGCACGGCATGGGCACGCTGTTCCTGGCCCTTCACGACCAGATAGCGCGGGCTTTCCGGGATGATCAGCAGCGCGAAGAAGTAGATCGCGGCGGGGATCGACTGGAGCCAGAACATCCAGCGCCAGGCCGGAAGGTCGAGCCACAGGGCCTCGGTGGAGCCGCCCGCAAAGCGCGCCAGCACGAAGTTGGCGACGAAGGCGCCGGTCAGGCCAGTGATGATCATGACCTGCTGCACGCTCGAAAGACGGCCGCGAATGGCGGCAGGCGTCACTTCCGAGATATAGACCGGCGAAATCACGCTGGCCGCGCCGACGCCGAGACCCCCGACGATGCGCGCGATGATGAACACCGCCGACGAACCGGCGGCGCCCGCCACCAGGGCGCTGACGAAGAACAGCACGGCGGAAAGCATCATCACGCCGCGCCGGCCGATCACGTCGGCCATGCGGCCTGCGGCGAAGGCACCGATCGACGAGCCCACCAGGATCGCGCCGACATTGAAGCCGATACCCAGCTTGCCAAGGTCGAAGGCGGCCTCAAGCCCCTTCTGGGTGCCGTTGATGACGCCGGAATCGTAGCCGAACATGAAGCCGCCGATCGTGGCGACGGCCACGATGGCGACGATGAACGCCATGTTGATCCGGGTATCCGACCCGGATATCGGGCCGCTCTGCGCCGCAGTCATTCCTCTTTTCCCCTTAATCGAATGCGCCGATATTGTTCTTGGCGCCCGTATGGTGTGCGGGCTTAACTGTTGGCCGGGTATACCGGCAAGCCGGAAACGCCCGGATCGAAAGCAAAAACGTTGCCCGCCAGCGGCTGCTGTTCGAGTTCGGCGGCGGAAAGGCCCTTGCGCGCCGTCGTGGCATAGGCGGTGGCAAGATCCGGGCCGCCGAAAGCGATCTTGGTGATATTGGCGACGGGGAACCGGACGGTCGCCATCAGCCTGCCCGAAGGATCGTAGCGGCGCACGCCCCAGCCGCCGAACAGGCCGGTCCAGAGGCAACCCTCGGCATCGATCACGCAGCCGTCGGGCCAGCCCGCGCCGTCCTCGATGGTGACGAACGCTTCGGGCTTGCCCAGCGTGCCGTCCTCATCGACGGAAACGCGCCAGATCGTCTTGCCCAGCGTATCGGTGTGCCAGAGCGTCCGCCCGTCGGCGCTGATCGCGGGGCCGTTGGTAATGACCACCTCGGGCAGGCCCGCGTGGACGCAGAGACCCTTGTCCATCCGATAGAGCGCGCCGGAAGCCTCGGTTTCCGCGTCATGCATCGATCCCAGCCAGATGCGTCCCGAAGGATCGGTGGCGGCATCGTTCAGCCGGTTGTCGGCGCGCGTCGGCTCGGGATCGTGGAGCAGCGCGAAAGTGCCGGTTTCCGGGCTGAAGCGATGGAGCCCGGTCTTGATGCCGACGATCATGTCGCCGCGCGCGCTCGGCAGTGCCCAGCCGATCTGGTCCGGGGCATGCCACATGTCGAGCATGCCGCTGGCCGGATCGTGCCGGTAGAGCCGGTGCTCCTTGATATCGACGAACCAGAGCCGGTCGCCGGTCCAGACCGGCCCCTCGCCCAGCGTGGCGCCGATGGAAAGAACGGATTCCGGCGTCACGTCAGCGCCACCCGGCATCGACGAAGTAGTCGTGTCCGGTACACATGGCGCCGTCGTCCGATGCCAGGAACAGGCAGAGCGCGGCCACGTCGGCAGGCTGGATCCGCGCCTTGAGGCACTGCGCGGCCAGGATCTCGGCCTCGCCCTCGGGCGTGTACCACTGCTTCTGTCGCGGGGTATCGACATTGCCGGGCACGATCGTGTTGACGCGGATATTGTCCGCCCCCAGATCGCGCGCCATGGCGCGGGTCATGCCCTCGATGGCGGCCTTGGCGGTCTGGTAGAGCACCAGGTCCGGCAGGCCGAGGTGCCAGCTGATCGACCCGAAGTTCAGGATCACGCCGTGCCCTTGCGCCTTCATGCCGGGGATCACCGCCTGGGCGACGAAGAACTGGTGCCGCAGGTTGGTGGCCATGCGGTCGTCCCAATAGGCGGGCGTCACGTCGTCGATCGTGTGGCGATCGTCGTTGGCGGCATTGTTGAGCAGCACGTCCACGCCGCCCAGCAGGCCCGAAAGCTCGGCCATGGTCGCGGCAGTGGCGTCCAGATCGCGAAGGTCGCAGGCGCGGAAATGCGTGCCGGGCAGCGCGGCGGAAAGCGCCTCGCCGGCGGCGGCATTGATGTCCACGAAGGCCACCTGCGCACCCTGCGCGGCGAAAGCCTCGACAAGGCCCGCACCGATGCCGGTGCCGCCGCCCGTGATGAGCACGCGCTTGCCCTTGAGGCTGGGATAGTTGGCGGAATGTCTGGTCATGGTTTCTATCTTCATCAGGCCGTGAGCAGGCCGCGCGAGAGCAGATTGGCGTAGAGCGCCGAGATGCCGGTGCGCCAGGGCGCCGCATCGCGCGAGGTGACGACGCGGTTCTGCAGCTGGCCGAGCTTGTCGCTCTCGATGGTGACGACGTCGCCCACCTTGTGCGTGAAGCCGCGGCCCGCTTCGTCACGGTCCTGCACGGGCGCGAAAAGCGTGCCCAGGAACAGCACGAAGCCGTCTGGATAGTGGTGCTCGCTCAGCGTCTGGCGCACGAGATCCAGCGGATCGCGGCTGATCTCGGCCATGTTGCTGGTGCCGCGCAGCACGAACTGGTCTTCGCCAGTGATCGACAGGCGCACTTCGGCGACGCGCACGTCGTCGATGGTGAAGCTCTCGTCGAACAGGCGCACGAGCGGGCCGAGCGAGCAGGAGGCGTTGTTGTCCTTGGCCTTGCCCAGCAGCAGCGCCGAACGGCCTTCGAAATCGCGCAAGTTCACGTCGTTGCCAAGCGTGGCGCCCACGGCCTCGCCATTGCTGCCGACCAGCAGGGCGATCTCGGGTTCGGGATTGTTCCAGCTGGAATCCGAGCGCACGCCGATTTCGGCGCCGACGCCCACCGTGGAGAGCACGGGAGACTTGGTGAAGACTTCGGCGTCAGGACCGATGGCGACTTCGAGGTACTGCGACCAGAGGCCGTCCTCGATCAGCGCGGCCTTGAGGGCGGCGGCGCCTTCCGATCCGGGCACGACCGAGCGGATCTGGCCGCCGATGCGCGCTTCCAGACGCTCGCGAATGGCGGCGGCGGCGCTCCAGTCGCCGCGCGCGCGCTCCTCGATCACGCGCTCGATGGCGGAGGTGGCGAACGTGACGCCGCAGGCCTTCACGCACTGGAGATCGACCGGGCTGAGCAGTTCTACTGCCGCAGGATCGAAGGCGCCCAGGCGCTTGCCGCCGTTGCCGGAGAAATCGCCCGCCTCGACGAGCGCCGAAACGGTCGGCGCGACAGCGGACATGTCGATCAATTCACCGCGCACGACGAGGATCGGGCTCGGCCCTTCGCCGAAATCGGCACGGCCCAGGAAAGTGCCGGAAGTCCAGTCGGCAGGCATCAACGACATGCAGTCTCGGGATTCGACACGATTCCCCCTCCCATGTTTCATTTACTGATAGCGCTACCATCTGGCAGACTGGCGCGGGTTGTCAAGGCCGATTGCACAGTCCGGCAACAGTTCGGGAAGAGGAGGCGCTAACGGGAGAACGGCTGGAGGAAGCGGAGCGGGGCTTTCGCGCGTTTCAGCCCTGCTTTCCGGCCAGAGGGCGTGCGATCTGCAGCGAGAACGTCCTGCCTTCGCATTCGCGCGTGACCCTCCAGCCCCCGGCACTTTCGACGAGGCTGTAACTGCCCCTGGCGAAGAGCGCCGGGTCTGCCCGGCGTGCTTCCAGCAAGTCCCGGGTCAGCGCCTCCTTGCGGGCGGAAAGGTCGTCGCGGCCCTCGCTCCAGTCGATGGGACGCCGGTTGTCGGGGTCGGTCAGGGCGGGCGTGAAGCGCTGCGTGCCCTGATAGATGTCGGGAATGCCGGGCGCGGTCAGCTGGAACGCCGCTTGCGCCAGGACCGTGCGCGCCCGGGCCGCCTGATAGCGCGCCTGGATGTCCCCGGGCCAGAACCCCGGATCGTCCAGCGCGGCGTGGAGCGCGCAGCAAAGCGCCGCGCCGCGCGCTTCGGCCTGCTCGTCCGGGTCTTCATGCGTGGAAATGTCCTTCGCCTCGCGCATGGCCTTGGCGATATGGGCGGCGATGCGATCCTGCGCTTCCGCCTCCCCCCATAGTGCAAGCGCGGTCTGCAGCGCGTAGAGGCCCCAGCGCTCCGGCAGACCGGCCGCAGCGGCGCGGCGGCGCGCCTCTTCGCAAAAGCGGCGCGCCGGTTCCGGGAAATGACTGAGGGCGATCAGGGCAGCGCGCGCGTCCGCCGAACGCTTGGTATCGTGCGTGGAAAGGGCATTCAGCGCAAAGGGCGTGGACTTGGCACGGCGTTGCATGAGCGCTTCGAAAGCCCCGGTTTCGATCGCGTCCAGTTCCGGTTCGGCGCCGACTTCGCAGAACGGCAGATAGGCCACGCTGCGGAAAAACACGGTATCTTCCTCGGACTTGGCCGTAAGCGCGCCCGTCAACTGCTCGAAACGGGCGGCGAAGATCCGGGCGGGTTCGTCGTCCGCGGCGGCATGGAGCAGGTCCAGCAGCGCGCCCGCCTGCCCGCTCACGCCGCGCAGCGCGTCCAGCGCAGGATCGAGCGGGCAACCGTCGGCGGTATAGGCGCGATAGACCGGCCAGACGCAGGCGAGATCGCGGATCCCCTCCCCAAGCGGTCCGCGCCGATCCGGCGGCACAGCCAGTGCCTCTCCCGCAGCGCCTGTCACGCGCCGCAGTTCGGGCGCCAGCGTCCCAGCCAGCAATTGCGCGCGAACCGCGCGCACTTCGGCCGGGACATCGTCCGGCACCGCACCCAGCGCTGCCTCCCGCATCGCGGCGAGGCCGGGGGCGTGGGTGAGCAGGCCCGTCACCGGGGTCATGAATTCGTAGCCGCTCATGCCCTCTATCGGCCAGGACGCCGGGATCGCCTCGCCCTGCTTGACGATCTTCTCGATCCAGACCGGCACCTCTCCCACCGCTTCGCGCAGGCGCCGCAGATAGGCGCCGGGCCGCGCCAGCCCGTCGATATGGTCCACGCGCAGGCCCTGGATGCGGCCCGCCCGGACATGTTCCACGATCCAGCGGTGGGTGAGATCGAAGACCGCCGGGTCCTCCTGCCGGACGCCGATCAGGCCGGTGATGTTGAAGAACCGGCGATGGACGATGGCATCCGCAGTCCCGCGCCAGTCCCCCACCGACCACCACTGCTGCGCAAGCAGTTCGGACAGCGTAGGCGCATCCAGCCCGCCCGCTTCCGCGACCTCCCGCGCCAGCGGCGTATCGCGCAGCGGATAGGGCTGGCCGTAGATCGTCAGCACCGGCGACTGCGCCGTGCCCCCCGCGCCGATCTGCCCGGCTGCCAGCAGGTCCTCGGCCGTGCCGTCCAGCACCGGGAAATGGAGCGGCCCCTTGTCCCAGTCGATATCGAACACCCCGGCGAACCGGCTGGCGCGTCCATGGCGCATGATATCCGCGACGAAGGGGTTCTCCGGCGTGAAGGCCATGTGATTGGGCACGATATCGAGCACCAGCCCGATCCCCGCGTTCCGCGCCGCATCGGCGAGCGCGACAAACGCCGCCTCCCCGCCCAGCACGGGGTCTATCGCGCGCGGATCGATCACGTCGTAGCCGTGCGTGGAACCGGAAGCGGCGGCAAAAGGCGGCGAGAGATAGAGGTGGCTGATGCCCAGTGCGACGAGACGGGGCAGCAGCGCCCGCGCCGCGTCCAGTCCCACGCCGCCGCGCAGTTGCAGGCGGTAGGTCGCGACGAGCCCGGGATCGCTCATGCCCGGCGATCCGCAAGAAGCGCGGCGGAAAAGGCGAAGGGGCTGGTCTCTTCAGCTATGACAAACAGCGGATCGTCATGCGCCGCAAATTTCCCGTCACCGAGACAGGCCCGCAGCGACAGCCGTGTACGTCCGAAATCCCAAGTCGCCTCGATCGCCGGCCCTTCCCGCGTGACAACGGCCTTCGGCACCGCGTCCGTCGCCAGCAGCGGCGCGATTTCGGCGCGGCGCAAGTGCAGAAGCTGCCTCACGAAGTCCTCATGATCGCGCTGGTCGCGGCGCTGCGGCTTGCCGATCTTGCTGGCCGCAAAACTCTTGGGCGAGATCGGATCGGGCACCTCCCCGCCGAACGCCGCGAACTTCGCGAACTCCTCGGCCCGCCCCTTGCGCACGGCTTCGGCGAGATCGCCGGTAAAGTCCGCGAAGAACAGGAAAGGCGCGTCGGTGAGGAACTCGTCGCCCATGAAGATCATCGGCACGAAAGGCGAAAGCAGGGTCAGGGCGGTAACGACGCGCAGCGCCGTGCGGTCGGACACCAACTGGTGCAGGCGCTCGCCCCGGGCACGGTTGCCGACCTGATCGTGATTGCCCAGGAAGTTCACGAAAGTGCTGCGCGGCAGGGCGGCGGAAGGCTCTCCGCGCGGCTTGCTCTCGCCGCTGCGCCGCTGGCCCTGTTCGACATAGCCGTCGCGCAGGGCGATCTCGATGTCAGCCAGGGGATCGACGGCGAAGCTGGCATAATAGGCCTCGTCCTCGCCGGTCAGCAGGCAATGGACGGCGTGGTGCCAATCGTCGTTCCAGGTTGCATCGAAGGCCCCGTGCTGCCCGGAGTTTAGCCCGAAGTAGCGCACCGGATTGCGCTCGTCCTCGGTTACCAGATGGATCGGCCGGCCCCAGTCCGCAGCGCGCACACGCTCGCCCAGTTCATCCAGGAAATGGACCGGCGAATGATCCTCGATGGCGTGGACCGCATCGAGCCGCAGCCCGTCCAGCCGGTATTCGCCCAGCCAGCAGAGCGCGTTCTCGATGAAATAGTCGCGCACCGGCCGCGCCTCGTAGGCGATGCCCTGCCCCCAGGGAGAGCGGCGCTCGGGATGGAAGAAGGAGGGACACCACGCGGAGAGGTAGTTCCCCGAAGGCCCGAGGTGGTTGTAGACGACGTCGAGCAGCACCCCGATGCCCAGCCCATGGGCGCTGTCCACGAAGCGGCGGAAATCGTCGGGCGATCCATAGGCACGGTGCGGCGCGTAAGGCAGCACGCCGTCATAGCCCCAGCCGCGCCGCCCGTCGAACTGGGCAACCGGCATGAGTTCCACCATGGTCACGCTCAGGTCCCGCAGCCGGGGCAGTTCCCGCGCGGCGGCGGCGAAAGTGCCCTCTTCGGTAAAGGTGCCGAGGTGCAGTTCATAGACCACCGCATCGGTCCAGGGCAGGCCGCTCCAGTCGCTTTGCCATGCGAAGTCCGCCGGATCGACCAGCAGCGAGGGACCATGGACGTCCCCCTGCTGCGCACGCGCGGCGGGGTCGGGATAGGCCTTGCCGTCCACGAGGAAACGGTAGGCCGCGCCCGGCTGGGCGGGCGCTTCTATGCTCCACCAGCCGTCGGCCTCGCTTTCAAGCGGGATCGCGGTGCCGCCAAGCTCCACCGATACCGCACCGACATCGGGCGCCCAGAGGCTGAAGCACCAGCGCCCGTCGTGCAGCGGCTCGGCTCCCCATGACTTGTGCCACCATTTCCCGCCAGCCATGACAGATCACTCCGGCGCGAAGACGCAGACGCTGGCGGCGGGGATCACGGCGGCGCCGTTCTCCACCGCCTCCACGGCAAAAGCATCTTCGCCCGAAGTGTCGGGCTGCGCCGTATCGAGCACGCGGTGCCACCCGGTTACGCCGTTGTGGGAGGGCAGGGTGAAAGTCACCTCGTCGCCCGCGTTGAGCACGATGAACAGCGGCCTTTCGCCTTCCACGAAGGCCTCCTGCCCGGAATATGTCAGGAAGAAGCCCAGCACGCGCAGTTCGGCCTGTCCCCAGAGTTCCTCGTCCATCTCGCGCCCGTCGGGCTGGTGCCAGGCGATTTCCACGCGGCCGTCCGGCCCGCGTTCGCCGCTGAGGAAATTGTCCTGCGAGAGCACCGGATGGTCGCGCCGGAAGCCGATCATGCGCGCGCAGAATTCCAGCAACGCGTCGTCCCGGCCCGCCCAGTCCACCCAGGCGGTCTCGTTGTCCTGGCAATAGACGTTGTTGTTGCCGTTCTGGCCGTTGCCGATCTCGTCCCCGGCCAGGATCATCGGGATGCCCTGGCTGAGCAGCAATGTCGCCACCATGGCGCGGCGACGACGGGCGCGGGCCAGGTTGATCCCCTCGTCCTCGCTACTGCCTTCCGCGCCCATGTTGTCGGAGACGTTGTTGTCGTGCCCGTCGCCGCCGCCTTCACCGTTGGCCTCGTTATGGCGATCGTTGAAGGACACCGTATCGAGCAGGGTGAACCCGTCGTGCGCGGCCAGGAAATTGACCGAGGAGGTGGCGCCGCGATCGGAATGATTGAATTGTTCGGGCGAGCCGATCAGGTGGTTGGCAAGATCGCCCACCAGCGCCGCATCGCCGCGCCAGAAACCGCGCGCGGTGTCGCGGAACTTGTCGTTCCATTCCCGGAAGGGATAGGGAAATCCGCCAACCTGATAGCCGCCGCTGCCCACGTCCCACGGCTCGGCGATCAGTTTCACGCCTGCCAGGATCGGGTCCTGCCGGATGGCGTCGAAGAAGCCGCCCTCACGGTCGAACCCCATCGCCTCGCGGCCGAGGGTTGAGGCAAGGTCGAAGCGGAAGCCGTCCACATGCATGGCCTGCACCCAGTAGCGCAGCGAATCCAGCACCATGCGGATGACCATCGGATTGGCGACGCTCAGCGTATTGCCGGTGCCGGTCTGGTCGAAGCTGTAGCGCGGGTTCTCTGGCGAAAGGACGTAGTAGGCCGCATTGTCCAGCCCGCGAAAGCTCAAGGTCGGGCCGCGCTCGGAGCCTTCGGCGGTGTGGTTGTAGACCACGTCCATGATCACTTCGATCCCGGCCCGGTGGAAGCGCTTCACCATGTCCTTGAACTGGCGGATGGCCGGCGCCTTTCCGCGTATGGGGCCGAGATAGCGTGGTTCGGGCGCGAAATAGCCCAGCGTCTGGTAGCCCCAGTAGTTGGACAGGCCCTTGTCCAGCAGCATGCGGTCGTCGAGGAAAAACTGGCAGGGCAGCAGTTCCACGGCCGAGACGCCCAGCTTCAGCAGGTGATCCAGGATCGGTTCGCTGACCATGCCCGCGTAAGTGCCCCGCAGCTCGTCCGGTACGTCGGGATGGAGCATGGTGAAGCCGCGCACATGGGCCTCGTAGATCAGGGTCTCGCTCCAGGGGCGGCGGATCGAGTTGTCGCCCTCCCAGTCGAACGCCGGGTCCTGCACCACGCCCTTGACCATGAAAGGCGCGGAATCGCGGCCGTCGAACGTCAGGTCGTCGCCGCTGGCAAGGTCGTAGCCCCAGAGCGCGTCATGCCATTGCAGGGTCCCGGCGATCTCGCGCGCATAGGGATCGAGCAGGAGCTTGTTGGCGTTGAAGCGGTGCCCCCGTTCCGGCTCGTAGGGCCCCTGCGCGCGGTAGCCGTAGAGCTGGCCGGGCTTCACGTCCGGCACATAGCCCGAAAAGATCGAGCCCTCCCGGCTGGGCATTTCCAGCCGGGCCAGCTCTTCCTTGCCGTCGGGCGAGAAGAGGCACAGCTCCATGGCCTCGGCATTCTCGGAAAAGATCGCGAAATGGGTGCCGTCGCCGGTGAAATCGGCGCCGAGTTCGTGCTGCTGCCGCTCCGGCTTGGCGAAAGCGAAAGTCATGAAGCCCCTTTCAGAGGAAGGAGACGGGAACGGCGGCCTCGGCCATGCGGGGGCGGGAATCGCGCTCCGGTCGGCCACCTGATGTGCCGGGATCGAAATGCCCCGGATCGAGCGAGCGCCTGCGCCGCGAGGCCAGCCGCTGGAGCGCCCTTGCGGAGATCACGCGAATGCCGCCTTCCGAGATCGTACACCACTTGCCATGCTCGGACAGTTCGGCTTCCAGCTCGAAACCGTCGGGAATCTCGGTATCGGCCAGCACGATCGCGTCGGATATGGTCACCGCCCGCCCGACCCGCGCGCCGGGCAGCAGCACGACGTTGCGAAGATGCGATCCGAAGCCGATCGCGCGCCGGTCGCCCAATCCGTGATGGATGGGATATTCGATCGGCCAGACCGGATCGAGCGGCAGCGATCCGTCCAGCAGGCGGCGCTGCACGGCATGATAGGCGTCCAGCGTGCCGAGGTCCTGCCACAGCGGCTCGCGCCCCTGCCGTCCCGGCAGGGCATAAGCATAGGCGGTGCCGCAGGAAACCAGCGCGGGGATGATGTGCTTGCCGAAATCGAGATCGGCCACGGTGCCCTCGATCTCCTTCAGCAGATCGCGCAGGAGCGACCATTCGAACACATAGATGCCCATGGAGGCCAGGGCCTGATCCGGCCGGTCCGGCGCGGCAGGGGCGACGAAAGGCTTCTCGATGAAAGCGGTAATGCGGTGCGCCGCATCGACTTCCAGCACGCCCAGCCCGGTAGCCTGCCCGCGCGGGACATGGACGACGCCCACGGTCACTTCCGCCCCGGTCGCGACATGGCGCTCCACGAAAGGACGATAGTCCATCTGGTAGAGATGGTCCCCCGCCAGGATCACGACATGGCGCGGCGCGGCGATGTCGATCTCGTCGATCACGCAGGAAATCGCGGCGGCCGTGCCCTCGTAAGGGCCGTAGTCGGCCCCGTCGAGGATCGAGATCGCAGCCTCGGCGGTCTCGGCCTGCCAGTTGTCCAGAAGATGGCGCTGAAGTGTATCGGGCTGGTACTGGGTCAGCACCATGGTCTCGCCAAGGCCCGAATTGACGACATTGGCCAGCGTGAAATCGATCAGCCGCGCGTGAGGCCCGATCGGCAGCGCCGGTTTCGCCTCGCCGTCGGTCAGGTCGTGAAGGCGGCTTCCCCGCCCTCCCGCCAGGATGATCGACAGGACATTCCCGGTAAGGCCTTCGGAACTCGTGCCCGCCATCGGCGCCTCTTCATTGCATGGGTTATGCGCTGCCTAATCCGCGAAAGTGGGGCCGGTTCCGGCGCCGGAAGCACAATTCGTCGCATTCATGGCTAGCCCCGCCACCCTTCGAAACGCGCCTTGGGAACATGGGTCACCCGGCAAGCCAGATCCGCCTCGCCCGAAGCCACGATGTAGCGGTCTCCGGCATCCGCGATTCCGGTCGTGAAAACAACGTCGTGGAGGTACATCTGCGCCTCCAGCGGCGCGGTGAGGGCCGGGCTCGCCTCGATCAGCGGGGCATGATCGGTGTGGAGCACGCGGGAGGGATCGTTGCGGTCGAGGATCGACCAGTAGGTGCGATAGATGCCCACGATTTCCTTCGGCTCCACCCCGTGCCAGAGCGTCAGCCAGCCCAGATCCGTCAGGATCGGCGGGGCGCCGCCGCCCATGCGCGCCGTGGCGAGCGTGGCCGCATGAGGCCGGATGCCGGGCTTGCGGAACGGCTTCCAGAACCGTCCGTCGGGGGAATGGGCTAGGTTGATGGAGGGTCCCGATCGCCATTCGCTGCCCGGCGGATAGGCGAAATAGAGATCGCCCAGCGGACGGGTCTGCGCCCAGTACTGCCCCGCGATCAGCCCCTCGAAGATCAGCATGTCCTTGTTCTGGTGATCGAGCACGATATCCTCGAAGCGCCAGTCCAGTCCGTTTTCCGAACTGTAGAGTGTGGTGGAATGGCGCTCCGGGCTGACCGAGCAGGTGGTCATCAGCCATGCGTCGCCCACCTTGCTGATCCGCGCATCTTCCACGCCGTAGCATTGCAGGCTGCTCTGCGGCGCGATCGCGCGGTCGTAATGGACGGCCACGACCTTAAGCCCCGCCGCGTCGAGTTCCACCGGCAGCAGCCAGGACAGCGAGGTCAGCGCCATGATCCGCCAGCCGCCGCCGCGCAGCATGAACTTGCGGGGATCGGCGGTATCGACATGCTCCAGCGGCCAGGCATCGAGGACGTAATGGCCCGCGCTTCCTTCCTCGCCTTCCCAGCGGATGGCGTGGACATGGCCGTCATGCACCGGATCGCGCAGCGCCTCGGCCACGCGGACCATCATCAGCAGATTGCCGCTTTCCAGCCGCGTCAGCCCCGGATTGAACGCCCCCAACACGTAAGTCTCGGCATCGAGGTGCCCTGCCAGCGGAGAACGGGAAAGGTCCACGTCGTCGGGGACGAAGACAAGACGATCTTCGGGAAACGGATCGGGCATTCGCCAGTGCTCCTTGGGGGGACGCAATTCCGCCGCCGTAACGCATGACATCCCGTGCGAGTGCCCGGAACCTGGCAAAAATCGAGGGCGACACGCATGCACGCACCGCGCGGGAAGCCCGGTTCGCGGGTACGCCGGTTGACGCCGCCAAGCGCCTTTCCCTAGGAAAGCCGGGAACAAATCGACCGGCCTGGCCATTGATCCGGCTTGCGGCGGCGCCTTTCCGCCAAGGAAAGGCTCCCTCCGCAGGTCGCATTGGCGGATTCCGGCGGCGGATCATTCCGACCGGCAGGACCGCACCCCCACGGCGGGGCGCGCCGCCGGCAAGCAGAGCAGACGAAGAGTACCTATGGCTGCAAGCACCCCTACCCCCGCCGTTACGGCGACAACCGCTCCCACCCGCGCCCCCGCACCCGACGTTCAGGCCCAGATCCACGATCTGACGAGCGCCACGGTGAACTGGTTCCAGGCCTACTGGTTGCAGATCATCATCGCCGGGGCCATCGCTGCGGGCATCGTTTCCGCCCTCTACGCGCTGCGGGGGCTCGGCACGCGGCTCTGCCGCCCCGGCAACCCGCGGGGCGCCTGGCTCACGGTGGTGGGCCGGGTCGTCGCCAAGACGACGAACTACTTCATCATCATGACCGCCATCAAGGTGGTCGACAACTATGCCCAGACCCCGCTCGCGCTCGACCGGCTGATCACGTTCCTGTTCACCATCGCCGCCGTGCTGCAATGCGCGATCTGGGCGCGCGAGTTCATTCTCGGCACGATCGAGCACAAGACCGCCAGCGAGCATTTCCAGGGCGAGACGATCATCAACGCCATGGGCCTGATCCGGCTGCTGGTCAGCGTGGCGGTCTTCGCGGTCGCCGCCATCGTGCTGCTGGACAACCTCGGCGTGAACGTGACGGGCCTCGTCGCCGGTCTCGGCGTCGGCGGCATCGCCATCGGTCTTGCCGCGCAGGGCATCTTCGCGGACCTCTTCGCGGCGCTGGCGATCATCTTCGACCGCCCCTTCAGCAAGGGCGACCAGATCAGCTTCGGCACCAGCACCGGCACGATCGAGGCGATCGGCCTCAAGTCCACGCGCATCCGCGCCTATACCGGCGAGCAGCGGATCATCTCCAACAAGGCCCTGCTGGACATGGAGATCCTCAACGTCACCAAGCGCGACCATATCCGCCTGCCCTTCACCATCGGCGTCGCTTACGAGACGCCGCCGGAAACGCTGGCCCGCATTCCCGATATCCTGAAGGAACTGGTCGAGGAGGCTGGCGGCAAGGCCGCGCGGGCCGGGTTCGAGACCTTCGGCCCCAGTTCGCTGGACTTCGCGCTGCTGGTGGACGTCCCCGGCGCCGACTGGAGCGTGGCCCATCCGCTGCGCGACCGCCTGCTCGTGGGGATCATGAAGCGCTTCGCGGCGGAGGGCATCTCGATCCCCTATCCCACGCAGACCACTTATACGGCGGCCCCGAACGGCGAGCTTATCATGCCCTATGCGGACGGGCACGACCGCACGGAACACGCGGGCCAACCCCGCATCCACCGGGCCTGACCCGCACCGCAGGATACCCGGACACGAAAAAGCCCCGGCCGCCTCAGGCGACCGGGGCTTTTCGCTGCCCTAGAGCGGCTTTCGACCCGATTGCATCGGATCGGCCGCTCTAGGTTATTGGTTTGTCGCATTTTCCGAGTCATCAGGTGATTCCACCTGATTAGAAAATGCACTAGAGAAGGATCAGGAAACCGGGGCGTCCTGAAGATCCATCGCCAGCGAGAGTTCGCGGACTTTCGCCACTTCCTCGGGATCGCCCAGCACCACGCCGATGCGCTGGTGCAGGCCGACCGGCTCGGCATCGAGAATGCGCTCGCGCCCGTCGGTGGCCGCGCCGCCCGCCTGCTCGATCAGGAGCGCCATCGGGTTGGCCTCGTAAAGCAGTCGCAGGCGGGCCTTGCCGGGCTTGCTGTGATCCGAAGGATAGAGGAACACGCCGCCGCGCTTGAGGATGCGGTGGACGTCCGCCACCATGGAGCCGGTCCAGCGCATGTTGTACTGCCCGGCGAGCGGGCCGTCGATGCAGCCCACGCGCTCGTCGACATAGCGCGAGATGCCCGGCGACCACTGGCCCCGGCGCGCCATGTTGATCGCGACTTCGGGATTGCCCGTGGCGACCTTGAGCGGGCCGTCGGTCATCCGCCAGGCGCCCACTTCGCGGTCCAGCGTGAATTCGTAGACGCCGGTGCCGATGGTCAGCACCAGCAGGGTCTGCGGCCCGTAGATCGCATAACCGGCAGCCACCTGCTCGCGGCCGTACTGGAGGAAGTCCTCCTCGGTCACTTCGCGGCCCGAAGCGCCTTCCGGCGCCTTGAACACCGAGAAGATCGTGCCGACCGAAAGATCGACGTCGATATTGCTGGAACCGTCGATGGGATCGTAGAGCAGCAGGTATTCGCCCTTGGGATAGCGGCCCGGAATGCGATGGATGGTCTCCATCTCTTCCGAGGCGAGCGCGGCAAGGTGGCCGCCCCATTCGTTGGCGTCGACCAGCAGGTCGTTGGCGATCACGTCCAGCTTCTTCTGGACTTCACCCTGGACGTTCTCTGACCCCAGGCTGCCCAGCACGTCGCCCAGCGCACCCTTGGAAATTGCCTGGGCAATCACCTTGCAGGCGCGGGCCACGGTCTCGATCAAGAGGCGCAGTTCGGCGGGACAGGCGGAATTTGGCTCCCGTTGCTGTTCTATCAGAAAGCGGGTGAGCGTGGTCGGCTTCATGGTCGTTTACCTGGCCTCGGCAATTATAGGGAAAATCACGTACAAGGAAGCACGGGCGAAGGCGGCCCGAAAGCCTGCATGCGCGCGCGCCGACTATCGAAAGCCATCGCCCGCCGCTCGCCTACCCTCGGTCCACGTCTGCCTTAGACCAAGCGATGCTCTGCCACCATCGCCAAACGCTGGAATGAAGGATTAGAAAGACGACTATTTCCGCTCCCATATCCGCAGGGGCGATACCGGGCGAAGAACACTGTTCTCTTTCCCGGTACGGGCGAACTGTGGTATCCTGCATGCAACCGCCAAAGAGCGGAAATAACAGGAGAGCGATATGGAACGTCTCGAATCCGTATTTTGCGTCTGCGAATTCAAGGCATTGTGCGCTGCGGTGTGTTGCTCCGGCAGTTTCGCACTCGTTACGATACTTCTGCTGACCTGATTCAGACCTGCGGGTCGGAATTTTTACTGTAAACGTTTGCCTCAAGCGTGCTCGGCGCGCCCATTTCGACCAGTCGATCGTTCAGGACCTGCAGAATAGTCAGGAATTTCTCCTGGTCTTCGCTATCGAGGACCCCGAAGAACTGCGCGGTGAACGCTTCCCGGTGAGGCGCCACGTCCCGGATGACCGCGCGCCCTTCCTCCGTCAGATTGATCCGCTTCGCGCGCCGGTCGCTGGGATCGGGATTGCGCACGACAAGGCCGCCCCGCTCCGCCGCATCGACGGCCTCCGTCACCGTACGGGGCGCCTGACCGAGCGCCTCGGCAATGTCGGTCGATCGCATTTCCCCGCAACGTTCTATCAGCAATAGCAGTTTCAGCTGCGCCAGCGACGCCCCCTGCGCCCGCATCCGGTCGTTGAAGAGCCGGTGCATGCGCAAGTGCAGATCGCGCATCTGCTCCATGAGTTCGTGCTGGACGCTCATGACAAGAAATATTGTGGGACCATATGAAATGGCATTGCCATAGGCTCCCTTCCAGTGCAAGTGCGAGCGACATCACTGCTGCGATGCAGCAACAAGGCACGAGTAACGATTGATGGCAAACGACGGTATCGAGTCGCACGAGGCCCCCGAAAACAACGGCGTAGAACAACCTGCCGCCACCAAGCGGCCCGGCGTTCGCCGTGCCCTGCTGGCAGGTGTTATCGTGGCGGCGATCGGCGGCGGGGCCTGGCTGCTCCACTACGAGACGCGCGGGAAGTACCTCGAAGATACCAACGACGCCTATATCCAGGCCGATGCCGTCACGATCTCGCCCAAGATTTCCGGCTATGTCGAACAAGTGCTGGTGGGCGACAACCAGGACGTCAAGGCCGGACAGGCGCTCGTGCGGATCGACCCGCGCGACTATGACGCGCAGGCCCAGCAGTACCAGGCCCAGATCGACGTCGCCAAGGCCAATGCCGACAATGTGCGCGCCGGTATCGGCGAACAGGAAGCCGGTATCGCCCAGGCCCGCGCCCAGCTTGCCTCGGCCGAGGAAGACGCCCGCTATGCCGAGCGCGAGGCCGCCCGCTACGCCCCGCTCGCCGCCAGCGGCGCCGAAACCAAGACGCAGCTGGCCAACTTGCGCAACCAGGCCGCCAAGGCCCGCGCCGCCGCCGATGCCCAGCGCGCCGCCCTGCTTTCGGCCGAGCGCCGGATCGGATCGCTCAAGGCCCAGATCCGCCAGGCCGAAGCCCAGGGCGAAGCTGCCAAGGCGCAGCTCGCCGCCGCCCATGTCAATGTCGGCTCCACCGTGCTCAAGGCGAGCGTGGACGGCCGCATCGGCGATCGCACCGTGCGCGCGGGCCAGTTCGTCCAGGCCGGTACTCGCCTGATGTCGGTGGTGCCGCTGTCCAAGCTCTACGTCACCGCCAACTTCAAGGAAACGCAGATCGGCCTGATGCGCCCCGGCCAGCCCGCGACCATCCAGGTCGATGCGCTGGACGGCACCAAGATCCGCGGCCATGTCGAATCCATCTCGCCGGGCACGGGCGCGCAGTTCTCGCTGCTGCCCCCGCAGAACGCCACCGGCAACTTCACCAAGATCGTCCAGCGCGTGCCGGTGCGCATCGCCATCGATGCAGGTCCCGAAGCGCGCCGCGTGCTCGTTCCCGGCCTTTCGGTGATCGTCACGGTCGATACGATCGCGGCCAAGGGTTCGCAGGGCGCCATCGCCAAGCAGGAGGAAGCACGCCGGGACGGCAATCGGTGAGCACGTCCGCCCCGGTTCAGGCGCCTGAACAGCGCGCCGATGCCGCGGCCTGGCTGGCCGTGGCGGCAGGCACGCTGGGCGCGCTGATGGCGACGCTCGACGTCTCCATCGTCAACAGTTCGCTCCCCACCATCCAGGGCGAGATCGGCGCCAGCGGCACCGAAGGCACCTGGATCGCCACGGCCTATCTCGTCGCCGAGATCGTCATCATCCCGCTGTCCGGCTGGCTGGAACGCCTGCTGGGCCTGAGGACGCTGCTGCTGGTCGCCTCGGCGCTGTTCACCGCCTTCTCGATCATGTGCGGCCTTTCCACCACGCTGACGATGATGATCATCGGCCGCGTCGGACAAGGCTTCACCGGCGGCGCGCTGATCCCCACCGCCATGACCATCGTGGCGACCCGGTTGCCGCGCGCGCAGCAGCCCATCGGCAATGCCCTGTTCGGCGCCACCGCCCTGCTCGGCCCCGTGGTCGGCCCGGTGCTGGGCGGCTGGCTGACCGAGAACGTCAGCTGGCACTACGCCTTCTTTCTCAACCTGCCGGTCGGCATCGCGCTGGCCACCCTGCTGCTGGTGGCGATCCCGCATCAGAAGTCCAACCTCTCGCTGATCCGCGAGGCGGACTGGCTGGGCATCATCGGCCTTGCCCTCGGCCTCGGGGGCCTGACCGTCGTGCTGGAGGAAGGCGAGCGCGAACAGTGGTTCTCGTCCGAACTGATCGTCATGCTGACCGGGGTCACCATCCTCGGGCTGGTGCTGATCGCCCTGGGGCAAGTGCTGGCGCGCAAGCCGGTGATCAAGCTCAGGCTCCTGCTGGACCGGCAGTTCGGCAGCGTCGTCGCCATGGTCACGGTTGTGGGCATGGTGATCTACGGCACGTCCTACGTGATCCCGCAGTTCCTGTCGCAGATCGCCGGGTACAACTCGCTGCAATCGGGGCAGGTGGTCATGCTCTCGGGCATTCCGGTCATGCTGATGATGCCGATCACCCCCTGGCTGATCCGCAACGTCGATATCCGCCTCTCGGTAGGCTTCGGTCTTTCGGTCCTGGCCCTCAGCGCTTTTCTGGAGACCGGCCTCACACCCCTGTCGGACGGCGCGGACTTCGTCGAATCCCAACTCCTGCGCGGCATGGGCACGGTGTTCTGCATGATGTTCCTGAACCAGGCGGCGATCCGCTCGGTGCCCAAGGAAGAGGCGGGCGACGCCTCCGGCCTCTACAACGCCGCGCGCAACCTCGGCGGCTCCTTCGCGCTGGCCGGGATCGCCGTGATCCAGGACCAGCGCCTCTGGCTCCATGCCCGGCGACTGGAGGAAAGCCTCAATGCCAACTCCGTCGCCGTGCAGGACTATGTGGCCGCGCAAGGCCCCGGCGTCCTGCGCTCGCTGGAATCGACCATCCAGATTCAGTCGCTGACGATGACTTACGCCGACATGTTCTGGATGATGTCGGTGGGCATCATCTTCGTCATTCCGCTCGTCCTGTTCCTTCGCCCGCTGCCCAAGAACGCGCCGCTGGCGACCGGACATTGAGGTACACCATGCGTTCCATTCTCCTCCTGCCTCTCCTGACCGGCATCCTGGCGGGCTGCACCGTCGGCCCCGACTATGCCGGTCCGCCCAAGGCGGTGTCCGACGCCGCGCCCCCCGCCGGTTTCGTGCGCGGCGACGCCCAGGCCGTCACCGCCGCGCCGCCTGTCGCGGACTGGTGGAAGCCGCTCGGCGATCCGCTGCTGGACGACCTGATCGCCCGCGCGCTGGCCGGCAATACCGACGTCAAGGCCGGGGAAGCCCGCCTGCGGCAGGCCCAGGCCGCACTCGGTGAACAGCGCGCCAACCTTGGCCCCAAGGCCAGCGCGTCCGCCCTCTACGCCCATGCCCATGTTCCCGGCGTCGCCTTCGGCCAGAGTGATTCCGGCAGCGATTCCGGCTCCGACAGCGGCGGCAGCGGCGACGGCACCGATCTCAATCTCTATAATCTGGGCTTCAACGCCAGCTGGGAAATCGATCTGTTCGGCGGCCAGCGCCGCGCCGTGGAGGCCGCCCGCGCCGGGATCGAAGGCGCCGAGGCCAGCCTGGCTGACGTGCAGGTGAGCATCGCCGCCAATGTCGCCAAGTCCTATCTCGACTTGCGCGACCGGCAGCAGCGCATCGCCCTCGGCCAGCAGTCGATCGCCTGGCAGGAAGAAGCGCTCGGCCTGACCCGCCAGCGGCTGGAACGCGGCACCGCCACGGCCATGGAAGTGGCGCAGGCGGAAGGCCAGCTCGCCTCGGCCCGCGCCCAGATCGCACCGCTCGCGGCCGAACGCGACGCCTTCATGAACGCGCTGGCCACGCTCACCGCGCAGGCGCCGGGGGCTCTGGACGCAGCGCTGGCTCCGGCGGGCGAGATTCCCCTGCCGCCCGCGGCGGTCCCCGTCGGCGATCCGGCCCGCCTCATCGCCAACCGCCCCGATATCCGCGCCGCCGAACGCGAGCTTGCTGCCGATACCGCCAAGATCGGCCAGGCCGAAGCCGCCCGTTTCCCGCGCCTCTCCTTCATGGGGCTGATCGGCATCGGCGGCACGAAGATCAGCGATCTCGGCAAGCTGGACGATTTCACTGCCCTCGCCGCGCCCCAGCTGAGCTGGAGCTTCCTCGACTTCGGCCGCAACAAGGCCAAGGTCGGGCAGGCGGAAGCCGTGCGCGACGAAGCGGAGGCCCGCTATCGCGGCACCGTGCTGACGGCCCTGCGCGATGCCGAGGATTCGCTGGCCCGCTACCGCGAGGGACGCGTCACCGTAGCCGCGCTCGCCCGCACGCGCGACAAGGCCGCGCTGGCCGAAAGCCTGACCGAGCAGCGCTTCCAGGCCGGCACCGCCACCCGCATCGCCCTGCTCGACGCCCGGGGGCAGCGCAACAGCGCCGAACAGAACCTCGTCTCGGCCCGCGCCGCGCTTACGGCGGACTATGTCGCGATCCAGAAGGCGCTGGGACTCGCCTGGAAATGAAAAAGGCTCCCCGACCGATAAAGTCGGGGAGCCTTAGCGCACCCGCAGCGAAACCGCTTAACCCTGCCGCGATATGAGGCGCAGGCCGGGCATGGGCGGTCCCATTCGGAAACGATCGGCTTCCGCCGCCAGAGCGGCGATTTCCGAAGAAAGGTTGCGTGCGGCGGCCGAGGTTTCCTCGACCATGGCCGCGTTCTGCTGGGTGGCGTGATCCATTGCGCCCACGGCCGTGTTGATTTCACCGATGGCGGCGGCCTGGGCGTCGTTGTCGGCAGCGATCTGGCCCGCCAGCCGGGTCACTTCCTCGCCCGAGGATGAAATCACGCCGAATGCGGAATCCACCTTGTGAACCGCTTCCACGGCCGCCTCGATATCGGTCTGGGTGACGCCGAGCTGGTCGCGCGCACGCTTCGATTCCTCTTCCGCCCGCATGGCCAGCGCCGAGACGAGATCCGCCACGACCGCGAAACCGCGCCCCGCATCGCCCGCGCGGCCCGCCTCCACGGCGGCATTCATGGCCAGAACGCGGGTCTGGAAGGCGATCTTGTCGAGCCCCTCGATCACCCCGTCGATGCCCTTGGCACTGTCGCTTACGCGGTTCATCGCCTGGACGGCCGCGTCGGTACGCGCCCGGCCTTCCAGCACCGCGCCCATGGCCTGTTCGGACGTCGTCACCGAGCGGGTCGCCGCCTGGGCCGTGGCTTTGAGCCGCTCGTCGATCTGCTGGATCGCCGCCGCCGTCTGCTCCAGGCTGGCCGCATTGCCCTCGGTTCGCCGCGCCAGGTCTTCCGAGGCCTGTGCGATCTCGCGCGAACCCGTCAGGCTGTTCTGGGTGCTCGCCTTGACCGAGCCCAGCAGGCTGCGCAGGCTGGCCAGCGCCTCGTTGAAGCTGACCTTCAGCGCGGCATATTCGGCCGGATAGTCCTCGACGATGTCGGCCGTCAGATCGCCTTCGGCCAGGCTGCGGAAATTCTCCGCCATGCCCTGCACGATCAGCGCGCCGCGACGGCTTTCTTCGTTCGCGGCGATTTCGGCCTGGGCCGTGGCGCGAAACTGGAACATGGCCTGGGTCAGGCGTCCCACGCAGTCGCGGTATTCGGTGAATTCGATCGGGCTGTCGAGATCGCCCGCTGCCAGCCCCTCCATCCGCACCACCGTCGTAACGTAAGGCCCGGCGATAGCCTCCCGCCAGACCACCGCCAGCCCGAGCGCCAGCACGGTAGCCGCCAGCGCCACCCAGTGGCCGGCATCCTCCCCAACGAACAGACTGGCGGCGCCGGAAAGCGCCACGAGCGCAACGAAGCTGCCGAATGCGATCAGCAGTTTAAGACGAATTGGCGCATTGGCCTTGTACCATCCCATCGGATTTCCCCCACCCCTGAGCTGACCGACCCGGAGAGAGTTCTCTTCCGCGTCGAATATCCTTCAGGCATTATAGAAGAAACGGATGGGGCCACGCCTTATCTTGAAATTTATGTCCAATATTGGGGAATTTACATTTTGTAATCGATATTATTACAATCGATTTATGTTAGCTTATTTTCCCAAAACGATTGCAATGTTCATAAGTGAACCATGAAATTGCCATGTTTTTCAGAACAATAATCGCCAAGGGCAGAATTTTGCGAGAAGATCGCAACAATGTCGGCTAACATCGGCAGCGCGGCGGCCCTTCACGGCGCCTTTCCCCGGGGGCACGATTGAGGCTGCAAGCAGCGTAACAAACTTGCGCGTCTGCGCACGGATGCTAGGGCGTTATCCATATCGAGAGGATAAGACCAAGATGACCGCCGCGCCCAACGTCCCCGCCGCGCTTCCCAAGACGCTTTCGTGGCCCCATCTGCTGGCGCTGGGCGTCGGATCGATCGTCGGCACCGGCATCCTGACGCTGATCGGCGTCGGCGCCGACCGCGCGGGACCGGCCGTGCTGCTCTCCTTTGCCATTGCCGGCGCCATCTGCGCCTGCGCCGCGCTGGCCTATGCCGAACTGTCGACGATGATGCCCACCGCAGGCAGCGCCTACAGCTACAGCCACAAGGTGCTGGGCAACACCATCGGCTGGATCGTCGGCTGGAGCCTGATCCTCGAATATTCGCTGGTGGTCTCGACCGTCGCTGTGGGCTGGTCGGGCTATGCCGCGCCGCTACTGCACGGGCTGGGCTTTCCCAAGGCCCTGACCGAAGGCCCGGAGCTGGGCGGCATCGCCAATCTGCCCGCCATTTTCATCATCGCCGTCGTCGCCGGTCTGCTGGCCTTCGGCACGCGCGAAAGCGCGCGGGTGAACACCGTGCTGGTGGTCATCAAGATCCTCACCCTCAGCCTCTTCGTGGCAGTGGCCCTGCCCGCCTTCGACGCCGCCAACCTTTCGCCCTTCATGCCCTTCGGCTTCGGCAAGTCGATGAGCCCGGACGGCGTGGAGCGCGGCGTCATGGCGGCTGCGGCGATCATATTCTTCGCCTTCTACGGCTTCGACGCGATCTCCACCGCCGCCGAGGAGACCCGCAATCCGGGCCGCGACCTGGTGATCGGCATCATCGGCTCGCTGGCGATCTGCACGCTGGTCTACGTCCTCGTCGCCGCCGCCGCGATCGGCGCCATGCCTTTCGCGCGCTTTGCCGACAGCCCCGAGCCGCTGGCTCTGATCCTGCGCCAGATGAACCGCGAGGGCGTGGCCCATATCGTCGCCATAGCCGCCGTGATCGCGCTGCCCACCGTGCTGCTGGGCTTCCTCTACGGCCAGAGCCGCATCTTCCTCGCCATGGCCCGCGACGGCTTCCTGCCCGCCTCGATGGCAAAGCTTTCCACGCGCGGAACCCCGGTGCGGGTGACGACGATGACGGCGGTGATCGTGGCGGTACTGGCCGGGATCCTGCCGATTTCGGAGATCGCGGCGCTGGCCAATGCGGGCACCCTGATCGCCTTCGCGGCAGTCGGCACCTGTCTGATCGTCCTGCGCAAACGCGCGCCCGAGGCGCACCGTCCGTTCCGCGTGCCCGCCGGAATCGCGGTGGGCGTGGTGACGATCCTGGGCTGCCTCTACCTCTTCGCCAGCCTGCCGACCAAGACGCTGATCGCCTGCCTCTGCTGGAACGTGCTGGGCGCCGTACTTTACTTTGTTCGCGGCAGGCCTTCGACAAGCTCAGGCTGAGCGGGGGGGCAACCCCAACCCCGCCCAGCCTGAGCCTGTCGAAGGCCCCGGCACAACCGCGCGGTTGGCGCATCCCCGGCGGCGTGCTAGCCGGAAGCCATGCTGACCATCAGGCAGATCGAGATCTTCCGCGCGGTGATGATCACCAAGACGGTGAGCGGCGCCGCGCGCATGCTGGGTACGTCGCAACCCGGCCTCAGCCGCATGCTCGGGCACATGGAGGACAAGCTCCACTTCCGCCTGTTCGACCGCACGCGCGGCAGGCTGGTGCCGACGTCCGAAGCCCGCGTGCTGTTCGAGGAGATCGAGCAGATCTACAAGGGCTTCAGCGATCTCGAACACGTCGTGCGCCGTCTGGCCAAGGGAGAGGACCGCACCTTCCGGGTCGGCGCCTCGCCCTCGCTGGGGCATTCGGTGGTGCCGCAGATGCTTTCGCGGCTCACCGCCAACTACCCCGACCTCACCATCCAGTTCGACATCCTCTCCGTGGAGCAGGCGGACGACTGGCTGGCGCTCCAGCGCGGCGACTATGCGCTGACCGTCTTCCCGATCGACCATCCCAACGTGCTGTCCAGCCGCATCGGCAACGGCCGCATGGTCTGCGCCGTTCCCGCCGGACACCCCCTGGCCGAACGCGAGCGGATCACCGTGGCGGACCTCAAGGGCGCGCGTATCCAGTCGTTCCGGGAAGACACGCCCCACGGCCGGATCATCGCCCGCATGTATGCCGATGCGGGCGAGGAACTGGAAGTTTCCACCTACATCCGCTTCGCCGAAACCGCCGTGGCCTTCGTCGCGCAAGGCATGGGCATCGCGCTGGTCGACAGCTTCACCGCCATGCAGCCCCATGCCGATACCGTGCGCTTCCTGGAGTTCGAGTCGCCGGGCCTGCTGCCGGTCTACGTCAGCCGAAACCTGGACGTGGCCCGCACGCTGGTGGGCGAGACCTTCGAGGAGATCGCCCGCAACATCCTGATGAACCTGCCAAGAGTTATCGCCCATAACATAACGCTATAAGTCACAGTCCCGCAATGTCTGGCAATGCGCCCCCGGATCAAACACCGTCATCAAGCTCGCAAGGTTCTACAAGTCCCGGCACCGAGCGGCCGGGCGACGACAGGCTCGATGACAACAGGCGCGAGGCAAGCGCCGCTGAGGATGGGAAAGGCGTTACCATGGCCAGCTATTCCGCCGCCGGATCGGTATCCGTGCGCCCTTACGTGACGGTCGGCGAGTCCGCCTCGCAGAACGTCGACGGCTGGACCGCGCGGCAGGTGCTGGTGGTCGCCATCTGTTTCCTGCTGAACATGCTGGACGGCATGGACGTGCTCATCCTCTCCTACGTCGCCCCCGCCCTTTCCGCCGACTGGAAGGTCAGCCCCGAAAGCCTGGGCGTGGTCTTCAGTTCCAGCCTGGCCGGCATGGCCGCGGGCGGGCTGCTGATCGCGCCGCTGGCCGACAAGTTCGGCCGCCGCAAGCTGATCATCGCCTCGCTGGTGATGATGACGGCGGCCATGTTCGGATCGGCATTTGCCGGATCGATCGCCGAACTGATCGTCTCGCGCTTCGTGGTCGGCATCGGCATCGGCACGGTGCTGGCCAGCATGGCCGCGCTGACCGCCGAATATGCGCCGGCCAAACACCGCACTTTCGCGGTGGGCTTCCTCCAGGCCGGATACCCGGTCGGCGCGACGCTCACCGGCTTCATCGTCGCCCACCAGATCGACACCCACGGCTGGCAGGCCATGCTGCTCGGCGCGGCGACGCTCTGCCTGCTGGCACTGCCGCTGGTCTGGGCACTCCTGCCCGAATCCGTCGATTTCCTGCTGGCGCACCAGCCCAGGGGCGCGCTCGCCAAGGCCAATCGCCTGCTCGCCTCGCTCGGCCGCCCGACGCTGGCGGCCCTGCCCGAGCGCCGCACGGCCGAAGCCCATTCCATCGGCCTGCGGGGCGTACTGGGCGAAGGGCGGACCATGGGCACGATCCTGCTCTGGACCGCCACGATCTTCGGCTTCATGACGCTCTACTTCGTGATCAGCTGGATCCCCAAGCTCGCCGTCGAAGCGGGCCTGCCCTCGACCCAGGCGATCTACGCCGGAGCGGTCTACAATATCGGCGCCTTCATCGGCATCACCTCGATCGGCCTGATCGCCAGCCGTATCGACCTGCGCCGCCTGATCCTGCTCTACATGGTGCTGGCCGCCGTCGCCCTCGTCGTGTTCGGCGCGGTTTCCATGACGATCGCCGCAACCCTGCTGACCGCCTTCTTCATCGGCGCCTTCATCCAGGGCGGTTTCAACGGCTGCTATCCGCTCGCCACCAGCTTCTACCCGCCGCAAGTGCGCAGCACCGGCCTTGGCTGGGCCATGGGCGTGGGCCGCATCGGTGCCGTCATCGGCCCGATGCTGGGCGGCGTGCTGCTGGCCGAGAAGGTGCCGCTTTCGGCTATTTTCGCCATCTTCGCGGTGCCTGCCGTGCTGGCCGGCCTCGCCGTCACCCTGATACGCATGCCAGGCCAGCGTTGAGCCTGCCATAACCCCCAAGGACTAGACAATGACCACGCCCGCTGAGGCTCCCTCCCGCTCGTCTCTTCTCTGCGGCCTGATCGGCTCCGGCATCGGCGCATCGCGCAGCCCGGCCATGCATGAAACCGAAGCGAAGGCGCTCGGCCTGCCGTTGGTCTACCGCATTCTCGACAGCGAGGTGGTCGGCTTCGGCGCGGAAGATCTTGGCCCGTTCCTCATGACCATGGCCGCGCTGGGTTTCGACGGCACCAACGTCACCCACCCCTTCAAGCAGGCGGTCGTGCCGCTGATGGACGAGCTGTCGGATGCCGCCGCCCGGCTCGGCGCCGTCAACACCGTGCTGCTTCGGGAAGGACGGCTGATCGGCGACAATACCGACTGGTCCGGTTACCGCGCCAGCTTCCTCGCCGCGCTCGGCGTGCTCCCGCGTGCGCGGGTGGCGATGGTCGGCGCCGGCGGCGCGGCCTCGGCGGTGGGCTATGCCCATCTCGACATCGGCGCGGCCCGGCTGGCGATCTTCGACCCCGCCACCGAACGCGCCGAAGCGCTGGCGCAGCGTCTCGGCGCGCTGTTCCCCGAAGCCGAAGTGATCGCCGCAGGGTCGGCGGCGGAAGCGATCTCCGGCACGGACGGCGTGGTCCAGTGCTCGCCGGTGGGCATGGAAAGCCACCCCGGCCTGCCGTTCGATCCCGCACTGCTGACCCGCGACATGTGGGTTTCGGACGTGATCTACTTCCCGCTCGAAACGGAGCTTCTCAAGGCCGCCAGATCGATCGGCTGCGCGACGCTGGGCGGCGGCGGCATGGCGGTGATGCAGGCCGCGCACGCTTTCGCACGCTTCACCGGACGTGAGCCCGACGTGGCACGCATGCTCGCGGACTTCGCGGCAGCCAGCGCAGCGGCCAGCCCCACCCGCGACACCGCGATCTGACGATCAGGTGAAAGCGAGCGAACCCCTGCGGCTTGCGAAGCGCCAGACCCGGTCGCTTTCCAGCACCAGCCTGTCGTCGAAGTCGCCGATCAGGACGGTCTCGCCCCTTTCGCCGCTATAAAGCACGACATAGCTGCGGGCGCGCGCCTCGGTTTCGCTCAGGAAATCGACGACGACGTTCGCCATGACGTGCCGGGTACGCCGCGCCGGGCGATCGCGAAAGAAGGCGCGGATCGCCTCGCGCCCCTCGACCGGCCGGTCCGGCTCGGTGGGCCGCGCGAATGTGCCGTCCTGCGTGAACATCTCCGCCAGGGCATCATGGTCATGCGCATCGTTCGCTTGCGCGAAACGATAGATCTGCGCCGCGATCGCCTGCTCGGCCATGGCCCGCGCCAGCACGTCGCCCGGCGTATTTCCCGGCTCCCGAGCAGACGGCATCTGCATCCAGTCCCGCAGGGCGGCGGTTACCGCCTCGGGACTTTCCATGGGCGCCATGTGCCCGCTATCCGCGAAGACCACATAGCGCGAACCCGGCACGGCGGCGGCGATCTCCTCGTGCTGGGACGGCGGACTCCAGCGATCCTCCTCGCCCACGCCGACCAGCAGCGGGCAACGGACGGCGGACAGCGCGGCGCGGGCATCGGGACGGCCGAGCAGCGCCGCGATATGGTTGCGGTGGATCGCCGGGTTCATGCGCTCCACCATGGCGCGCAATGCCCGGTCCAGGGCCGCGTCCTGTGTTAGCCGCCCTTCCTTCACCATCGGCGGCAGCCATGCCTCGGCCAGGGCGCCCATCCCCTCTTCCTCGCCCAGCCGGATCAGGGCCTGTCGGCGCTCCGCCTCCCCGTCGCGAAGGCCGTGAATGCCGGTATCGAACAGGGCCAGCCGGTCCACCCGCTCCGGCGCCGCGCGCACGACCTCCAGCGCCACGCGTGCGCCCATCGAATGACCTGCCAGCGAGAACCGGGCAGGCGCGATGTCGAGGACATGCCGCGCCATGGCCGTGATGGAATCGAAGGCGCGAAGATCGGCGACCAGCACCGCGTGGTCCGGTTCCAGCCCGCGAACCTGATGTTCCCACACCGCCGCGTCGCACAGCAGGCCGGGCACCAGGATGATCGTTTGTCGCACGGGCTTTTCCTTTCGCTGCTCGCTTTCCCGACCGGGGTAGCGAGCAGCGGCAAGGCCTGTCCTATTCAATTGGCGGGCCGCGATATGCCGATCCGGCATGACAGGGCTATCGGAAATGGTGATAGCGGGCGCGGCGGAAAGCATACGCCCTATCCGGCCCGCCATGCGTAACCTCTCCAGTGCCGCCCCAAGGTGGTGACAAAAGAGCAACGACCCGCACAGCAGGCGGAGAGGACGCATCCCATGACCCCGGCCCGTGGCCTGTTCCCGCAGATGACGGCGGCCTGTGCGCTGCTGTCTCTGGCTACCCCTGTCTTCGCCGCGCCCGTTCCGGCCGCATCCGCAAGCGCCGCATCCGACATGAGTGCCGCCATCGTGGTCGACCAGCCGCTGCCGCCCCCACCGGTGGAGATCGGCGCGCCGCCGCCGGTGCCGCCGCCCGCCTCGCCGCCCATTCCCGAGCCCGTCCCCGGCGGCCGTCCGGCCACACCGCTCACCCCCCAGAGCCTGCGCTGGACCGAGGACTGGTCGCCGCTTGCCGATCCGGCCAGGCGCACTTCACCGCTGGAAGTGCTGCGCTATCTCCCGCTCGGCAGCGACCCGGATGTCTATCTCTCCATCGGCGGCGAGGCGCGCTACAACTATACCTACTGGAGCGCGCTCAACCTCGGCGCCAAGGGCAAGGACAAGCTCTCCGCCCTCCAGCAGCGGCTGCGGCTCGTGGCGGATCTCCATCTCGGCCAATATGTCCGCGCCTTCTTCGAACTGGGCGACAACCGCGAGTTCTTCGAGGACTTCGCGACCCCGCCCAACCGGGACAAGCTGGATATCAACCAGGCCTTCATCGACGTGACCCTGCCGCTGGGTGAGACGACCAGCCTGACCTTGCGCCCCGGTCGCTTCGAGATGCCGATCGGCAACGGCAAGCTCGTCGGCCTGCGCGACGGCGTGAACGTGCGCTACGTCTACCAGGGCGTGCGCGGCACGCTGATCGAAAAGGGCAAGTTCCGGCTCGATGCCTTCGCAGTGAAGCCCGTCACGTTCGAACCCGGCACTTTCGACGACGGCCCCGAGGACGGGCGCCATTTCAACGGCGTCTACTTCGCCACCGCGCCGGGCCTGGTCGTGCCCAATCTCGCGGTCGACCTCTACTGGTACGATCTCTACCGCGAGAATGCGCGCTATACCACGCTGACCGGCACCGAAAGCCGCCGAAGCTGGGGCCTGCGCCTGTCAGGCCGGGCGAGCGGGTTCGACTACGACGCCGAGGGCACCTATCAGACCGGCAGCTTCGCCGGGCAGGAGATCAAGGCCTGGGGCATGCTGCTGGAAGGCGGCTATACGTTTGCCCAGGCGCCCCTGAAACCGCGCATCGGCGGCCGCTTCAACTGGTTCAGCGGCGATGACGACCCTAACGACGGCAAGATCGGCACTTTCGCCCCGCCCTTCCCGCGCACCCCGCTCTATAGCGATGCGGGCTGGCTCAACATGTCGAACATGATCGACATCACGCCCACCCTGACACTGAAACCGTCGAAGAAGCTGACAGTCGTGACCGGCCCGGAATGGTTCTGGCGCGATACCGCCGCCGACGCGGTCTATGCCGGGCCGACCAACTTCCCGCTGCTGCGCCCCACCGACGGCAAGCGCTTCGTCGGCACCGGCCTCAATTTTCAGATGGACTACCTCGCGACGAAGAACCTCAGCTTCCACCTCTACTTCACGCACTTCATCGCCAGCGATTCCCTGCAATCGGGCGGTGGGCGCAATTCGGACTACTTCGGTTTCTGGACGGACTTCCGGTTCTGAGAAGAGTCTGTTTGAAAATCCGCCGCAGGCGGATTTTTGCGGCACCGGCGAGTCTTTGTTGAGTACGCCTTCGACATCCATCGAAGGCTTACGGCACCGGCCCACACCCCCACCCGACCTCCCACGAGTGTATCCTGATGGGAGGTCGGGTGGGGGTGTGGGCCGGTGCCGCAAAAAATGCCCGGATGGGCATTTTTCAAACGGAGTGAACCTAATCCCGCAGCGGCAGCTCCACGATGTCGCTCTCTTCAAGACGGGCGACCTCGCGCTCCAGCTCGGCGAGCAGCAGCTTGCCCGCATCGCCGAGATTGCCGCGATGGATGATCCCGGCAGGACGCGCGGCGGCGGGGATTACCACCGGCAGGATGCGCAGCATGTCCCGCGCCAGGTCTCCCGCCACCAGCACGCGCGGCACCGCGCTGACGAAATTGCCGGAAAGCAGCAGTTCGCGCATGAAGCCGACCGAAGTGGACTGCACCGCGGCATCGGTGGAGAGGCCGATCTGGCGCAGGATTTCCCGCACGTCCCGCTCCATCAGCGTGCTGACGGCAGGCAGGACGAGGCTGAAGCGCTGGACTTCGGCAACCGAGATCGCGGGCATCGCGAAAAGCGGATGGTCGCTGCGCGCGACCAGGGAAATCGGCTCGTTGTAGAGGACCCGCCGTTCCAGTCCGTCGGACTGGGCCGGGGGATAGAGGCGCCCCACGATCACGTCGATCTCGCCCGACAGCAGCGAGGGGATCATCTGGTCGGTCCTGCCCTCCACCACCGAGATCGAGAGGTTCGCCGTGCGGCTTCCCGCATTGGCGAGCACCGCAGGCAGAAGGCCGTGCGCCGCCACCGGCAAGGCCCCGACGCGAATGGTCCGCTGCTGTCCGTCGGACAGGCGGTCCAGTTCGGTTTCGAGATCGCGGATGGTCGAAAGCAGCTTGCGCGCCGTGGCGGTGAGCACCTTGCCGGTCGCATTGGGGCGCACGCCGCGCGGGTGGCGCTCGAAGATCTCGGCCCCGATGATCTCCTCGACTTCCTGCAAGGTGCGCGAGAGCGCGGGCTGGCTGACCCGCAAGGCGCGCGACGCGCGGAGCAGGCTCTTGTGCTGCTCCAGCGCGTCGATCACCCTGAGGTGCCGGATCTTCAGCCGCTGTTCGAGGTAATGGGCCAAGGCTTGCGTATTCTCCTCAGGCGGCCGGTCCGCCGCTCATGCCGTTTCCCTTAACGCCGCTTCGCCTCCCCCAAAAGCAAAAGCGCCGTCGCCGCGCCAGGCCGGGTCGATCGTCACGCAGCCGCCCGCCACGCGTGAGACGCAGGCGCACATCTGCCGGTTCTCGCGGTGCTGCCGCGCCGAAAGGAAGACGTCGCGGTGATCGACAACCCCTTCGGCCTCGACGATGTCCACGGCGCAGAGACCGCATTCGCCGCGGCGGCATTCGAAGACCACTTCCACGCCCGCCGCTTCCAGCGCGTCGAGCATGGATTCGTTCTCGCGCACCACGACTTCGGCGCCGAGGCGCGGGACCTTGACCGTGAAGGCCTCGGCGCGGTGGCTGCCGCTCGATCCGAAGGTTTCGTAGCGCAGCTTCGCGCGGGGGCGACCGGCCGCTTCCCAGGCCTGCCGCACCGCTTCCATCAGGCCCAGCGGCCCGCACATGTAGAGTTCGCCGTCCGGCGGCAGGCGGTCGATCTCGGCGGCGAGGTCCAGCGCCGTCTCCCCGTCCGACGGGTACAGCGTTAGCCGCTCGCCCAGCAGGTCTTCCAGTTCGCGGCGATAGGCGAATTCCTCGGATGAGCGCGCCGCATAGACCATGCGCAGCGCAGCGCCGCGCGCCGCCAGTTGCCGTGCCATGGCCACCATCGGGGTGATGCCGACGCCGCCCGCCAGCAGCAGGTAATGCGGCGCGCCGTAGGTCAAGGGAAAGTCGCAGCGCGGCGCATCGACGGCCAGGGTGTCTCCCACCGTCAGCCCCCACATGAAGGCCGAGCCGCCCCGGCTTTCCGGCTGAAGCTTGACGGCGATGCGCAGTACCGCGCCGTCGGTTTCGACCACCGAATAGGAACGATGGTCCTGCCGGTCGCCCAGATCGACGCGAACGCGCAGATGGCTGCCGGGCGGGCAGGCGCGAATGTTGTCCATCGCCAGCGTGAATTCGCGGATCGTCGGCGTCACGTCGCGGATCGCCGCGACCCGCGCCTCGGTCCAATGGGCGTTCAGTGCAGCGCCCGCCGCTTTTGCCGACGCGCTCATTCCGCTGCCTCCGCCAGATAGGGTTCTTCCTCGGCCGCGATCATCCGGTCGATCGCCCGACGCGCCCACATGGAGCCCGCGTCGATGTTGAGGTTGTAGAAGACGTGGTCGGGATGCTCGTCGATGGCTACTTGCTGTGCCTCGATCACCGTCTCGTCCTCGACCATGATGCCGCCGCCAGCATTGAGCACGCGGCGGGTATGGCCCTGATCGCCTATGTTGTAATTGCGCAGGTGCGCCCAGAAGTAATAGCAGGTCTTGTCCGTCGAGGGCGTGGGCAGGTGCAGCACCCGCATATCGACGCCCTGCGAACGATCGCCTTCCGGCGCGCCGGTTCCGGCCGGGGCCACGCCGACTTCGAGGTAGATCACCGAGGGCGCAAGGAAATTGATGATCTGCCAGCGATCGGTCTTGCCCGGCTTGCCGAGTTGCCCCGCCCAGAACGGGGGCGCTTCCTCGTTTAGCACCCAGCGTTCGACGCGCGCGGTGCGCTCGCCGTGGAAGGCATCGAAGGGCGCCTCGGCCAGGGCCTCGTTGCCGATGCTGGAGGCATGGACGAACGTCTCGTGGGTAAGGTCCATGAGGTTGTCGATGACCAGGCGGTAGTCCGCCTTCACTTCGGTCATGCTGCCGTCGCCTGCCCATTCCGCATGGTCGGGCCAGGGCAGGTCCGGGATCAGCGCCGGATCGGCCAGCGCCGCGTCACCCGGCCAGACCCAGACGAAGCGGTGGCGCTGGACGACCGGGAACGACTTCACGCAGGCCGAGGGGTTGATCGTCTCCTGCGAGGGCATGTGGGTGCAGCGCCCGTTGGGGCCGAACACCAGCCCGTGATAGCCGCAGCGCACGTCGTCACCCTGAAGCGATCCGATCGAGAGCGGCACCAGCCGGTGCCAGCAGGCATCCTCCAGTGCTACCGGCGTCCCGTCCTGCTTGCGGTAGAGCACCATCTTGCGATTGCAGATCGTGCGCGAAAGCAGGCTGCGGCCCACTTCGGCATCCCACGCGGCGACGTACCACGCATTCATCGGGAATGTGCGTTGCTTCATGTTCTCTTCTCCCAAGATCCCGGCCATCAGCGTGCGTGCGGCACGGCCCGGGTCTGCATGAATTCCTCGAGGCTCTCTCCGCGCATGATCGCGTAGACTTCGAGATTGGTCTTGCGCACCACCCGCGCCCACTTTTCGAGGACGAAGAAGTTCACCCCTGATTGGACGATGCCCAGCCAGTCGCGCGCGCGGACAAGGGCCTTTTCCTCATCGTCCAGCCCGGCGGAGGCCATTGCCGCTTCCTCGTCCTGCCAGAAGGCCTCGCGGGCTTCCGGGCGGATCATGTTCCAGAAGAAGCGGTTGAAGGCGAGGCGGCGATTGCAGGTGCGTAGGTCGAACACGTAAGTGCCTTCCGGCATGCCCAGCGTCTGGGGATTCTGCGTGAACATGGCTCAGGCCACCTCCTGCTCGCGCATCGGCGCGGCAAGATCGCCGGCAACGCGCTCCTCGTAAGTGACGACCGTCATCGCGGTGGTGGTCATCAGGTAATAGTTGCGGTGAACCTCATCGAGCTGCGGCCCCAGCGCCCCGCGCATCGCCAGCCACATGATCTGCTCGACGCTCTCGGCGCCGCCCAGCCGCACATAGTCGGCATGGCTGAGCCTGGTCAGCCGCTCGGGGTCGTCGCGCAGCAGTTCCAGGAATTCGAGGTCCCACTCGGTATTGTTGAAGCCGGTCCGTTCGCCATGAATCTGGTGCGATAGTCCGCCGGTTCCGACCACGACCACGCTCAGGTCCTCGGGATAGCTTTCCACCGCACGCCGCACCGCCTGCCCCAGCCGGTAGCAGCGCCGCGCGGTGGGGAGCGGATATTGCAGGACGTTGATGGCGATCGGCACGACCGTGCCCGGCCAGTCCGGCTCATGCGGCCAGAGCAGCGGCAGGGGCGAGGCGATGCCGTGGTCGATCGGCTTGTTCTGGAAGAACGCCAGGTCGAACTCCTCGTTCACCAGCGCCTCGCCGATATGGGCCTGGAAATCCACGTCGCCGCGAATGTCGGGAAGACCGCGCAGCCCCGCGCCTTCGTCCGCGACCGGGAAGCGCGCGCCCACGCCCAGCGCGAAGGTGGGATAGAGATCGAAGAACAGCGTCGTCGCGTGGTCGTTGTAGAAGAACAGCAGAACGTCCGGCTGCTTTTCCGCGAGCCAGCTGGCGACCGGCTTGTAGCCTTCGAACAGAGGCGCCCAGACCGGGTCTTCCTGCCGCCCCTTGTCATAGGCGACGCCGATCGTGGGTACGTGCGAGGTGCCGATGCCGCCGATGATCCTTGCCATGGTATGTCCTTTTGAAGAGCGTTCAGTACCCGCGCGCCTGCTGCGCGGCGGCGCGTTCGAAGATGGAGCGGCGCATCAGCAGTCCGGGTTTGTCCGGCGCGAAGTTGAGGTCGAACTGCGGCTCCGCATCGGCGTTCACCGTCTCGGAAATCCATTCGAGAGCATCGACGTCTTCCAGATAGGCCTGCTCCGAAGCGCTGCGCAGGAACTCGTCCGCCGCTTCGTCGTCCAGCCGCCGGTCGCGCGAGTTGAACCACCAGTAATGGAGGGAATTCTGCGTCTCGGGCGTGATGAGATGGGTGATGTTGAAACGGTAGACTTCTGCCTTGCCGGAGGGATCCTCGTTGTCGGTCACGCTGGCATAGGCGGTGTGCAGCGCCGGGGAGACGAAGCGGGCCTCGGAAAACCGGTCGACGCGGCGCTCCATCAGGCCCATCGGCACGCCGTAGATGCCCGGAGGCGGCGCATTCTTCAGCGACCGGTAGATGACGATGACATCGCCCTCCTGTCGCACATCCAGCTTGGAGCGCGCGAATTCGGGCGTGCCGACGGTGCCGGGATGAAGGAAGGGGAAATGCGTCTGGTCCAGCAGGTTCTCGTGCATGGCCACGTAGTCCGACTTCATGTGGAAGCTGCCGCGCACGCTTTTCCAACCGGGACTGGCCAGCCACGACGTGTCCGGGATCAGGCTCTCGTCGGCATGGTCGGGATCGCCCATCCAAATCCACACCAGCGGGCCGCGCTCTGCGGTGGGAAAGGCGCGGACATTGGCATTGGTCGGCACGATCGGCATCGAGGGCATGTTCACGCAGCGCCCCGAGGGATCGAACTGCATGCCGTGATAGCCGCAGACCAGCACGTCCCCGTCGAGACGCCCTTTCGCCAGCGGGAAGGAGCGGTGCGGGCAGCGGTTGCGCACGGCCACGGGCTCTCCCGCCAAAGTGCGGTAAAGCGCCACGTCCACGCCCAGCAGGCGGCGGGCAAGGATGTCGCGGGTGATCTCGTCAGAGAAGCCGGCGACATACCAGCAATCGCGCACCAGCGGCGTGTTCTGGTCGGCAAAGCGTCCCATCTCCAGAGGGGAGGGCGTGGCGGCAATGGCGGTAATCGAATTCATGTGATGTCTCCCAATCACGCGTCGAGGACGAGCGTGCCGCCGCGCAGGCGCGACACGCAGATGCACAGCGTGTCTCCGGCGGCGCGCTCTTCTTCGCTCAGGTAGGAATCGCGGTGGTCGATGCGCTCGCCGCCCTCCAGTACGGGCAGCGGGCAGAGGCCGCATTCGCCGCGCCTGCAATCGGCAAGGGCGTCGATCCCGGCCACGGTCAGCGCATCGAGAATGCTGGTATCGCGCCCGACGCCCAGGGTCCGGCCCGAACGGCGCAGCTCGACTTCGAAAGGCACGTCGTCCGGCGAAGGTCCGGCCGTGAAGCGCTCCGAACGAACGCGGCCCTCCTGCCAGCCGAGATCCCCGGCCGCCGCATGGACGGCGTCGATCATCGCCGCCGGGCCGCAGACGTAGACGGTGGTGTCGTCGCTCTGGCGCAGCAGCAGTTCGCGAATGTCGAGGTGGCGCGCGGCGGCCTCTCCGCTGACATGGAGGCGTCCCGAGGCGCCCGCCAGCCGGGCGACGTCATCGGCATAGGCCATCTGCTCCGCGGCGCGCCCGGTGTAGATCAGCTCGAACGGGCGCTTGCGCCGCACCAGGCTGCGCAGCATGGAGTAGATCGGCGTGATGCCGATACCCCCCGCGATCAGCAGGCTGCGGCTGTCGCGCAAGTCGAGCGGAAAGTTGTTGCGCGGCCGGGATACCTTGAGCCGCGTGCCGACCGCGAAGGTATCGTGGATATGGGCAGAACCGCGCTGCCGGTCCTCCCGCTGCACGGCGATGCGGTAGCGATCCGGTGCATCGTCCTCCAGCCCTTCGCCGCCGACCAGCGAGTAATGCCGCACGACAGGGCCGCTGAGCGGCGAGACCGTGTGCAGTTCGACATGGGCGCCGGGCGCCGGACGCGGGAGCGGCGCGCCGTCCACGGCGGCGAGGGCATATTCGCGAATGCGCGGCGTCAGCTGGCGGATTCCTGCCACCGCCACATCGATCAACTGGCCTTTCACCCGACCTCTCCTTTGTCTGGGCAATGCGACGATTGCCACCGCGATCTCTGTCGCGATTCGATAATCAGAGATTCACATTGTATCCATTAATTGTCAATACGCCCGAATAAAGGCCTGTTTTCGGCCTTTATGGATCCATTATACCAGACAATGAATCCAAAGATGCTGCCGCAGCCTCTTGGCCATGCGAGGCTTGCTGTTGTAGGTTGCCCCCGATGTTGACCGATGCGACCCAGACCGTTCGCGGCAGACCCTCCGCCCTTACCCGCCTGCGCGAGATGATCCTGCGCGGCATGCTCCAGCCGGGCGAGCGGCTGCTGGAAGTGGAGCTGGCCGAGCGCCTCGACATGTCGAGAACCCCGATCCGGCAGGCCCTGCCCGCGCTCGCGCTGGAAGGGCTGGTCGTTCCCGCTGGCGGGCGCGGCTATGCCGTGCGCGCCTTCACGCGGGCGGAAAGCCTGGACGCCCTGCACTTGCGCGCCATGCTGGAAGGCTATGCCGCGCGCAGCATCGTGCTGGCCGGAAAGGGCCGCGACGTGGCGGACCGGCTCGCCGTGCTGCTGGCCGAGGGCGACGCGCTGCTCTCCGCCGCCGCCCTGTCGGACACGCTTGAGGAAAAGTACGGCGTGCTCAACGAACGCTTCCATGACGTGGTCGTGGAAGGCGCGGGCAACAGCCTGCTCAAGGACCTGATCGGCCGCTGCAACGTGGTTCCCTTCACCTCGCCCAAGGTCATCGCCTTCGAGGAAACCGAAGAGGAGGAGATCCTGGAACTGATGCGCTTCGCACACCGCCAGCACCACGCCATCGTCAATGCCTTTCGCGCCGGGGACGCGCTGCGCGTGGAGATGCTGTTCCGCGAACATGCCACGACGCAGGAAAGCAGCATGGCGATGGGAGAGACGCTACGCCGCGCGCTATAACGGTAGCGACATAGCTCGCACCGACAATGCGATAGGCCTCTGGCGCCCGCCTGCCCCTAGCATGACCTCCAAAGCGCCGGACCAAGGCGCGATGGAGGATGACCGATGGTAACGATCGCCAGGGCCGCGCCCTATCCGCAACATGCCGATCCCGGCGAGAAGATGACGGCATTCCAGATCGCGGCGATCGGGGTCTGCGTGCTGATCAATGCGCTGGACGGGTTCGACGTCCTGGCGATAGCCTTCACCGCCCCTGCCATCTCGCGCGAGTGGGGCCTTTCGCCGACGCAGATCGGCGGGCTGTTCAGCGCGGGCCTGGCCGGGATGGGCATCGGCGCCTTCACCATCTCTCCACTGGGAGACAAGCTGGGGCGTCGCCCGGCGATCCTGTTCTGCCTGGCGCTGCTCACCATCGGCATGGCCAGTTCCGCCCTGACTGACAGCCTGCAATCGCTGGCGCTGACCCGCGTCGTCACCGGGCTGGGCATCGGCGGGATTCTTGCCAGCATCAACACGGTCGTGGCGGAATATGCCTCTGCGCGGCGGCGCAGCCTGGCGATATCGTGCATGGCGCTAGGCTATCCGGTGGGCGCGACGATCGGCGGCCTGGCGGCGGTGCCGCTGATCGAATCCTTCGGATGGCGCGCGGTCTACGTGCTGGGCGCAGCCGCAGCGGCCGTGCTCATCCCGCTGGTGCTCTGGCTCCTGCCGGAATCGATCCAGTTCCTGACCGCGCGGCGCCCTGCGGGAGCGCTGGACAAGATCAACCGCGTGCGCGCCCGCCTGAACCAGATGCCGCTCGCCGTGCTGCCCGAACCCGCAAAGGACGCCCGAGCCCGCGAAGGCAGCATCGCCGACCTGTTCCGGGGGGAGATGCTGAAGTCGACCGTGCTGGTCCTGCTGCTCAACATCTGCGTCATGGCGACGGTCTACTTCACGATCAGCTGGACGCCCAAGATCCTGTCCGAGCTCGGCTTCAGCGACAGCATCGGCATCTATGCCTCGCTGATGATGAACGTGGCGGGCGCGATCGGCTGCCTGCTGTTCGGGCTGATGGCCAACCGCTTCGGCCTGCGCAACCTTTCCGCCGTCGTCTTCCTCGGCATGGCGCTGGCCCTTGCCGCCTTCGGCCTTGCACCGGCGCAGGCGGGCATGCTGATCGTGACCGCTTTCGTGGCGGGCTTCTTCCTCAACACCTCGATCACCTGCCTCTACACGATCCTGCCGCAAGTCTTCCTGCCCGCCACCCGCGCCACCGGAACCGGGATCGGGCTGGGCGGCGGACGGATCGGCGCCGTGCTCGGCCCCTATCTGGCGGGCATGCTCATCGACGGCGGCTGGAGCCGCGCGGCCTATTGCATCGCGTTGGCCGTGCCGATGCTGCTGGCACTGACGATCCTGACGGCCCTGCCCTCGTTCAGGAGGGAAGCGGCATGATCATTGGGCCGGAATGTTCATCTTCAGCGGGATCGAGAAATCCAGCCAGAAGGACGTGCCCTTGAGGCGGTTGGTGGTGTCCACTTCCTGAAGGACGCGCGCGCGAAACGTGGCCGGGCTCCTGCCCATGGTCACGTTGAGCGCGGCGGTTCCGCCAACCCCCACCGCCTCGCCCTTGAACGGGCCGAGCGGGCCTTTGTCCCCCGTCACCTGCTTGAGGTAGTAGCCCTGCACACCCAGCGAGAAGGCAGGGGAGAGCGCCTTTTCCACGGCCGCTTCGGCGTGGAATTCGTTGCCGCTGTCGTAGTCGGTCGTGCGGTTCTTGCCGTTGTAGGTATATCCGGCCTTGCCCGAGATATCCCAGCCCGACTTGGTATCGTGCCAGCTCAGGGCCAGCGAACCGTCGGCAGCCCAGCGGTGGAACGAGAGATTGGCCAATTGCCCTTCGCGATAATGGCCCACCGGCACGTTGACCATGCTCGAAACCTGGACATGGAACTTCTCGCCATGCCAACCCATCATGACGAGGCCCACCGGATCGCCGACCGTAAGCGTGGAATCGCGCCGGGACGCGGAAAGGGCCGGTCCGCCCGGTCTGGTCAGGACCGCCTCCACATCCAGCATCGGCGCGCCGAGCGGCATGATCGCGCCCACGGCCAGCGTGCCGCCCAGGAATTTGGTCGAAGGGACGAAGAGCAGCGTTTCGAAATCCGCCACGATCGTCGCGTCCAGACCGGCGACCACCCTGCCGTTGAGCGGAAACTCGCGGGAACGCCCGGCATCGCCGTCATAGACGTAGATCGTCTTGTCGTAGAAGATGCCCTCGACGGGGGGCATCACCGCCGCCCCCGGTCCGCCCGATCCCAGCAGATAGAGCGAGGCCGCCCCATCGGTGGCCTGCGCGGGCGCAGCGCAACAGAGGCCGAGAATTCCGCCTGCCGCGCAAAGCATGACCTTTTTCATGACTCGTCTCGCCTGACTGCTGCAACGAGCCTGAAAATATCGACGAATTCCGGCACAATATTATTGGGGAAATCCCCGAGGTCGCCCCGGAATGCTGCCCGCCATGCTGCCAGGAGGCTTCCCGCGCCTTATTCGGCGACGTTTTCCGCCGCGCGAAACCGGTTCTGCGCCGCCAGCCTGATCCCGGCATTGGGGGCGCCATATCCGGCGTAAGTGCCGCCGCGCTCGACGAATTCGAAGAAGAACAGCTTGTCGAAGGCACGGCTGTAGAGCTGGCGATAGGGATTGCCCGAGGCATCCTCGTCATAGAGGATGCCCGCCGTTTCCATCCGCGCCGCGATCCGTCCGTCGAAGCCGAAGCGGGCGACCAGGTCGTCATAGTAGTTCGCCGGGATATCGAGCATCGCCGCCCCGCGCGCACGGACGATCGTGGCGGTGGCGAGCAGGTCCTCGCTGGCCAGCGCGACATGCTGGAAGCCGCCGCCCAGCCCCTGCGCCAGGAAGCGCGAGGACAAGGTCTCGCGCGCGTCCGAGGCATTGAGGGTCAGGCGGAAGCTCCCGTCCGGCGATTGCAAAGCCTGGCTATGGACCAAGCCGGAAGGGTCGATCACGTCGTTGGCATCGCGCCCTTCCAGGCCGAAGAGCGCGCGCCAGTAAAGCTGCCAGGAGAGGAACTCGTCATTGTGGACCACGGCGGCCAGGTGATCGATCGAACGGGCGCCTGCATCGTCGGTCAGGTCTTCCACCGGCACGGCCTCGAACTCGCGCGCCCAGAGCGCCTCGGCGCCGTCGTCCTCGACCAGATAGACAAGGCTGCCGCCCACGCCGCGCAAGGCGGGCATGGCCATGCGGCCGGGGCGGCCTTCCGGGCTATAGGCGCGGATGCCGAGCGCGGCGGCGCGCTCCATCACGGCGGCGGCATCCTTCACCCGCACGCCGATCGCGCAGATCGAGGTGCCGTGAACGATGCGATAGGACTTGGCGAAACCCTTCGGCTCGGCATTGATCACGAGGTTGACGTTGCCCTGACGCCAGCGCGTGACCTTCTTGGTGCGATGCGTGCCGATATGCGCAAAGCCGAGCGCGGCGAAAGTCTCGCCCAGCCTCGGCACGTCCTCGCCGGTGGCGGTGAACTCGACGAATTCGGCGCCGAGCGGCGGCTGCGGTGCGGGCATCGCGGCGGGCCGGTCCAGCAGTCGCAAGGCGGCATCGCGGACATATTCGAGCGACCGGTGCCCGTCCTGCGCGACGAGGCGCGAGGATATCGAGCGGAAACGGTCGTTGAAGATCTCCAGCGATAGCGGCCCTTCGTAGCCGGTGCGCAGGATCTCGGCGACGTAGCCCGGCAGGTCGAGACCGCCCTGCCCCGGCAGGTTGCGAAAATGGCGGCTCCAGTAGAGCAGGTCCATGTCCAGCAGCGGCGCGTCGGCAAGCTGGACGTAGACGATCTTGTCGCCCGGAATCTCGCGGATGCTTTCATTGGGAATGCGGCGCGAAAGCGAGTGGAAGCTGTCGAGAATGATGCCGATGGCGGGATGATCCACCGCCTTCACGATCGACCAGACATCGCGGTGGTCGTTGACGTGGCGGCCCCAGGCCAGCGCCTCGTAGCCGACCCGGATGCCGCGCGCCGCAGCCCGGTCGCCCAGCTCGCGGAAATCGTCGACGATGCGCTGCCGATCGCCCAGCGCATGGGGCGAGCAGTTGGAGCAGACGAGAATTCGGTCCGTGCCGAGTTCGCCCATCAGATCGAACTTGCGCTCGGCCCGGTCCATGGCGCGGGCGCGCATCTCGCCGGGCATGCCTTCGAAATCGCGGAAAGGCTGGTAGAGCGAGCAATGGATGCCGAGATCGCCCATCAAAGCGCGCACTTCACGCGGGCTGAGGGCGGAACCGATCAGGTCGTTCTCGAAGATCTCGACACTGCCGAACCCGGCATCGGCCGCCGCCTTCAGCTTTTCCTCCAGGGTGCCGCGCAGCGAGACGGTGGCGATGGCATTCGACGGAGCCATGGCAAAGCCGGAGGGAGCAGTATTGGAAGAGCTGGGCATGGCGCGAATTCCCGGAACTGTGATCCTGGGAATATCGCTCTCACGGGGGCTGGATTGAAGCCGGTTCGATGCACTCGCCCATGCCATGTTGTTATGGACAAGGCAGGTCGAGGCCGATTCAGTATCGACTGAGCAGACGGTCAACGCTGGCATGGGCCTTGTGCCCGTCCTTGCATTCGCCGGTCTCTTCCTCGAGCAGCCTGCGCAGCCGTTCGATCTCCTCGACGCTGAGATGCTCGATGCCGATGAAATCGTCCCGCGCGGTTTCCAGCGCGCGCAGCAGTTCGTCCAGCTTTGCCTGGAACGCCGCGGCATCGCGGTTCTGGCTGTTCTGGATCAGGAACACCATCAGGAAGGTGACGATGGTGGTGCCGGTATTGATCACCAGCTGCCATGTGTCCGACCACTGGAAGATCGGGCCGGACACCGCCCATATGGCCACCACGGCCAGGGCGATGATGCAAGTCTGGGCCTTCCCGGCCGCACCGGCAATGAAATTGGCAAAGGCGGTGAACGACTTGCGCATGAAGGGCCTCCGGCTTGAGCCTGGGAGAAACGCCCAGGGTTCGGCAGGCGTTCCCTCCCCGGCGCCTGCCTGAACATCCCAACCGAAGCGGTGGTTTTACCGTCTGGCAAGTTCCCCGCACTAGAGGCATGGAGACGAGCGAGGCCTGCCGCGCCGGAATCGGCCCGAAATCAACCCCGAATCAACTGGGTCAGGGGCAGGATCACGAACGATGCGTATAGCGACGATCACCAACTGGGCCTACGGGGCAACGGTCTGCCTGACGATCGCGGCCGGCATCACCATGGTCATGGCGTCCAGTGCCGACCGGCTGGAACGCGACGCCGTGCGCCAGCGCGACCTGTTCGACCAGCTTTCGTTCGAGGTGGAAAACGACGAGGCGCAGTTGACCGACCAGGCGCGCCTGGCGGCAGTGACCGGCGACCCCAGCCACGAGATCGCTTATAACCACACGCTGGCGGCGATCGGCTCGGTAGAGAAGCGCCTCGGCCGGTTGAAGGACAACGGCGCCAAGGAAGAGGAACTCCACTCCCTGGAAGAAGGGCTGCGCTGGGCGCAGACGCTTCAGGACGAGCAGCAGGCCGCCATCGCCGCCGCCCGGCGCGGAGACCGGGACACGGCCTACAAGATCATCTTCGGCGCCGAATACGAACGCGAGCTGGAACGCACCCATTTCCTGCTCGGCCGCTTCCGCTACATGCTGGACCAGCGCTCCGACCGCGCCATCGAGGAAGCCAGCCGCGCATCCCAGCGGCTGCGCACGGTTTCGGAAGTGATGGTTGCGATCACCGCCGTCTTGTTCCTGTTCGTGCTGGGCTTCGTGCTGAAGCGCCGCATCCTCAAGCCGGTGGTGAAACTCAGCGACGTCGTCAACCGGCTGGCCGACCAGGACTATGCCGTGGAGCCGCCCCAGCTCTCGCAGATCGACGAGATCGGCGACATGGCCCATGCCATCCGCATCTTCCGCGAGAACGGCATAGAACGCCAGCGGCTGGAGCGTGAGCGCGATGCCGACTGGCACGTGCGCGACCTGCTGGCCCGCATGACGCAGCGCCTGCAAGGCTGCGAATCCGTGGCCGACCTGTTCGAAGTGGTGCGCCTTTTCGCGCCGCGCATCGCCCCCGATCTCGCCGGGCGGCTCTACACGCTCGACACCCGGCTGGGCATGATGGCCTGCGCCTCGGAATGGCAATCCGGCAGCGGCCAGCCTCTGGGCGGCAGCGACGCCGCCTTCACGCCGGACGATTGCTGGGCCTTGCGGCGGGGGCAGGCGCATATGCCGGGCGGCGATCTGGTGGACGTGCCCTGCAAGCACATCCCGCCGGAAAGCGCCTGTGCCGCCGTCTGCGTGCCCCTGACCGCCCAGGGCGAGACGATCGGCCTGCTGGTGCTGGAGAACATGGCCGGCGCGCGCGGCCCTGGAGAGAATACCAAGGTCTACATCGAACTCATGTCCGAAACGGTCGGACTGGCGCTCGCCAATCTCAAGCTGCGCGACGCGCTCCACGAAAAGGCGCTGTTCGATGCCCTCACCGGCCTGCGCAACCGGCACGAACTGGCCGATACCCTGCGCCGCAACCTGGCCCAGGCGGACGCCTCGAAAACACCGCTGGCCTGCCTCATGGTCGATATCGACCATTTCAAGCAGCTCAACGACCGCTACGGCCACGATGCCGGGGATCTCACCATCCGCTCCGTCGCGGGCGCGCTGGACAATGCAGTGAGCGAGGACGGGATCGCCTTTCGCTATGGTGGCGAGGAATTCCTGCTGCTGCTCCCCGCCTGCGACGAGGAGCATGCGCGGGAACGCGCGCGCCTGATCCAGGAACGCATCACCGGCATGACCCTGGTGCATGACGGCACCCCGCTGGGCCCGATCACGGTATCCATCGGCATCGCCATCTACCCCGATCACGGCCCCGCACACGGGCTGATCGGCACCGCCGATGCCGCGCTTCTCCGCGCGAAGGATGAAGGCCGCAACCGCATCGTGGTCGCCGCCAGCCGCCGCGATATCGGCACCGCATCGGCGGCAATGGGTTAGGCATGGACGGACCGATATTCAGTTCAGGTGGAACCGAGAAGCGTGATTTCCGAGCATCGCAGCGCAGCGGACTTTCGGTCCGTGAGCACCGAAGCCCAAAGGCACTGGTTGCAAATTGCGCTTCGCAGGCCCGCATGAGCTGAATATCGGTCCGTCCTAGTAGAGGTTGTCCTTGTAGTCCTGGGCCAGCCCCTTCTTCACCATTTCGGAGGCGCCGGGCACCGAAAGGCTGGCGCGGGCAAGCTTGGCGGCGAGGCCCTTGGTCCTGTTCAGCTTGATGTGATCGACGAAAAGCCGGGCCGGATCGATGTCGCTGCTCGTCCCCAGCGGCCAGAGACCCGCGCGCTCCAGTGCGGCACTGGTGCGCAGGACGATCTCCTCCACCTCCACCCGGACGGCCAGGGCCGGAACCTTGCCCTGCACTGCGAAGCGCGCCCGCTCCGCCTCATCGGTGGAAAGGGCGGCGCGGCCCTGCACCATGGCCACGCGCGTCGAGCCGGGCACCAGCAGCGCCATGGCCAGCGCGGGCTGCTGCACGATGTTGCGAAAACTGTCGACCCGGCGATTGCCCGGCCGATCCGCAAACCACAGCAGATCTTCCCTGTCCCCTGCATCCAGCCGCGCGAGCGATCCGGCCGGGTCGCCCTTCGGGCTGAGGTCCGCGCGGCCTTCGCGGCTGACCGTGGCCAGCGCCAGAAACCGGCTTTCCGCGACGAACCCGGCCGCCTCATCCGCTGCCGTAACCGGTTCCGCCGACCAGAGCCGGGAACGGATCAGGGCCTTGGCGCAGTGGCCGTAGCATTCCTCGACGGCGACATGCAGCACACCGTCTGCGACCGCGCGCACCCGCCCGTTGACCCGCAAGGTCTCGCCGATGCCCGGCAGGAGAAACAGCGAACCGAACGACTGGCCGGGTCGCGGGAGCTCAGGATCGTCTAGCAGATCCAGCGGCACCCGCAACGCCTTGCCCTCGCCAGCAGCGAAGCCCGCGCTGCCGCCCGCCAGAGTCACCCGAACGCACGCAGCGTCTTCGCCCATTTCGGCGCCCGTTTCTGCGCCCATTTCTGCAAAAGTGGCGAACATCAGCGGCGACTGCCCGATCCAGCGAAGCGCGCCTGCGTCGAGATGGTCGATGTCTTTGAGGAACATCTGCGGCGGCGTCTGGCCGATCACGGCCTCAAGACCGGCGATTGTATCGATGAAGGGACCGCTCATCCCGATCTCCTGATGCACCGGCTCAAGCTGCAAGCCATTGCTTTGTCGAACGCCATGCCTAAGATATTTGCGAACGATTCGCAAATAAAGTATGGAAATGGCAGAAGCCTACAAAGTCAGCGACTGGAGCGGGGCCAATGGCGCGCACTGGGTTTCCAATCAGGTCCGCCTCGATGCCATGCTGGACGTCTTCGGCGCCGAGGCCCTTGCCGCCGCCGCGCCCCGCGAAGGGGAGCGGGTGCTGGACATCGGCTGCGGCGCGGGGGCGAGCAGCTTCGCGCTGGCGGCAAAGGTCGGCGCTTCGGGCCATGTCCTGGGCGTCGATATCTCCGCCCCGCTCTTGGAACGGGCGCGGCTGATCGCGCCCACCGGCGCGCCGCTCGCCTTCGAACTGGCCGACGCCGGGGGAGCGGCATTGCCGCAGGCCGCGTTCGACCTGCTGTTTTCCCGCTTCGGCGTCATGTTCTTCACGGATCCGACCGCCGCATTCACCCATATGCGCAAGGCGCTGAAGCCGGGGGGCCGCCTTTCCTTCGTCTGCTGGCGGGGTGCGGCCGAGAACGACTGGGTCCGGCTACCGATGGGCGCGATCAAGGGCATGATACCGGATGTTCCGCCGCCCAACGCGGAAGCGCCCGGCCCTTTCTCCTTCGGCGACCAGGCCCGGATCGAGCTTATCCTTGGTGCTGCCGGTTTCACGGACATTGCGGTGCTGCCCTTCGACCACGACATCCCCTTCGGTCACGGCAATACCCGCGAGGCCGCGCTGGACGATGCCGTGGCCATGGCTTTCGAGGTCGGCCCGCTATCGCGCGCGCTAGCCGACCAGCCGCAGGAGATCCGCGCCCGCGCCGCCATCGCCGTGCGCAAGGCTTTCGCGCAGCGCCCCGGCGAGAATGCCGTGATGATCGACGGCGCGGCCTGGATCGTGACCGCGCTTAGTCCAGCCTCCTAGACCGAGACCGCTGCCGAAACCCGCCCTGCTTCTCCGAATACGCGCAGATAGCGCTGGATCTCGGCCGCGTCGCCGGTCGCCTTGGCCGGGTTGTCCGACAGCTTCACGGCCGGGCGCCCGTTGGCGGAGACGACCTTGCAGACCAGCGAGATCGGATCGAGGTCGGCCGTCTCGAACGGCGCGCAGCCGCGGAAGTCGTTGGTGAGGTTGGTGCCCCAGCCGAAGCTCATGCGCACCCGGCCGTGGAAGTGGCGATAGGTCGCCTCGATGCTGTCGATATCCATCCCGTCGGAAAAGATCAGCAGCTTGGTCCTGGGATCGCGGCCCTTTTCGCGCCACCAGCGGATGATCTGCTCGCCCCCTTCGATCGGCGGCGCGCTGTCAGGGCGGAAGCCGGTCCAGTCCGCCACCCAGTCCGGCGCGCGTTCGAGAAACGCCGTCGTGCCGAAGGCGTCGGGCAGCACCACGCGCAAGTTTCCGGCGTAGTGATCGCTCCAGTCCTTGAGCACGCGGTAGGGCGCCTGCCGCAGTTCCTCGTCGTTTTCGGCCAGGGCGGCCAGCACCATCGGCAATTCGTGGGCATTGGTGCCGATCGCCTCCAGATCGGCATCCATGGCCAGCAGGACGTTGGAAGAACCGATGAAGCGGCTGCCCAGCCCTTCCTTCAGTGCCTCCACGCACCAGCGCTGCCACAGGAAACCGTGGCGGCGCCGGGTGCCGAAGTCCGACAGCACGAGGTCGGGAAGCTGGGCGAGCCGCTCCACCTTCTCCCACAGCTTGGCCTTGGCGCGGGCATAGAGCACGTCCAGCGCGAAGCGTCCCCGGTCCTTCAGCGCCGCGCGCGAACGCAGTTCGTTGACGATGGCGAGCGCGGGAATCTCCCACATCATCGTATGGGTCCACGGCCCTTCGAAGCGCAGTTCGTACTGGCCGTCCACTTTGTGCAGCTCGTATTCGGGCAGGCGGAAATCGGCCAGCCAGGCGATGAAATCCGGGCTGAACATCTGCGCCTTGCCATAGAAGCTGTTGCCGGCCAGCCAGATCAGCTCCTTCTTGCCGAAGCGCAGCGAACGGGCATGGTCGAGCTGGGCGCGCAGTTCGGCCTCGTCGATCACTTCGGCCAGCCGCACCGACCTTGAGCGGTTGATCAGCTCGAAAGTCGCCTGCACATCGGGATAGAGGTGCCGCACCATCTGCAGCATCAGCAGCTTGTAGAAATCCGTATCGAGCAGGCTGCGCACGATCGGATCGAGCCGCCAGTTGTGATTGTAGGTGCGGGTTGCGATATCCGTGTAGACCATGACCCTAGTCTTAGGACGATCTCGAGCGATGACAAACCGTGCAGCACTGGAACTTTCGGCAACGCCGCTTCCGGTTTCCGGCAGAAGGCGGTTCGTCGTGGTCGTGGACATGCAAGGCGATTTCGTCCACCCCTCCGGCGCACTGCCGGTTCCGGGCGCCGAGGCGATAGTCGGGCCGATGCAGCAATGGCTTGCCGGACTCGATCCGGCGACCACAGCGGGCGTGCTCCTGACTTTCGACAGCCACGTGCCGGAAATCTATGCCCGCTCGCCGGAAAGCGAGGCCTTTCCGCTCCACTGCGTGCGCGGCACGGCGGGCTGGGAAAGCGTGCTCGATATCGGCGCGATCGCCCCCGCCATCCCGGTCCATGCCCTGCACAAGGGCGTGTTCGACATGTGGGCAGAGCCTGGCCTGACGGTGCATCCGCTGCGGGAATACAGCAGCGGAGGCGACATCGACCGCGAGGCATTCTTCGCAGGACTTCTCGCTAGGGGCGTGCGCGAAGTCACCGTCGTCGGCGTCGCGGCCGATTTCTGCGTGAAATGGGCGATCGAAGGCCTGCTGGCGCGCGGCTTCCGCGTCGAACTGCCCGCCATGCTGACGCGCGGGATCGGCATGGATGCGCAGGCCGTGGTTACGCAGCTGGCCCAATCGGTGCCTTAAAGGCGTATCGACATTCAGTTCAGGTGGAGCCGAGAAGCGTGATTTCCGAGCATCGGAGCGCAGCGGACTTTCGGTCCGTGAGCACCGAAGCACAGGACATCGCGCTTCGCAGGCCCGCATGGGCTGAATGTCGATCCGCCTTAGGTTCGCAGGACGAAGGGTATCTCTACCAGCCCCCTCACCATCACCGGCGCGCCGTCGCGCTTGGTGGGCATCCATTTCCAACGGCGGACGGAGGACAACGCCGCCTTGTCGAGCCTGTCGAAGCCGCTGCTTCGCGAGACCGAGATATCCGCCACCGCGCCGTCGATGCCGAGGATGACCATCAGAACCACGGTGCCCTGCTCGTGCTTGCGGCGCGATTCCAACGGATAGCGCGGCGGCTCGGCGGAGATCATCTTGGAAGAGAGGTCCCCCGCATTCTCGATGCGCGGCGCCGGTGCCACGGCCACGCCCTGGGTCTGCGGCGCGGGCGGGCCGGGGATCGCCACTTGCACGACCGGCGGCTCGGGCGAGGTGCTGACCGTGGCGGGGGCCGTGGTCAGCACGATCGGCGGCGGCGGCGCGACCACCGGGGAGACCGGCTGCACCGTCTGCTTCACCGGCTGGGGCTGAGGCTGGATCTTCGGCGGCGGCGGGGGTTTGAGCTGCTGAAGGTCTGCCACTACCAGCCGCTTGCGGGCCTCGCGGTGCGCATTCACGATATTGAGCGCGAGCATGGAGGCGATCATCCCGCCGACGATCGCCGCCGCCGCCAGCATCGCCGCCACGTTGGGCCTGCGGCTTTCGCCATAGCGCGAACCCGCCCAGGGAGCCGGAACGGCGACGGCTTCGGCCGAGCCGCGCGCCGATATCAGCGTTTGGGACGGGAAGCCGACCGGCTTCGACAATGGGCGATCCGGCGCGATGTCGTCCGCGTGGTGGATGGTGGCGTACATGGTCAAGCGCTCGAACCCCAGAAGGCCGCCCTGTCGGCCAAGGCTAATGCGAGTCATTCGCATAGCCCAGACTTCCTTTCTGGTCGAGTGCGAATCGCCACCGCTCCGGCGGATTCGTGGGCTATTCGGGAGGATCTGCCCGCCCCGTGCCAGACCCTTTCGCAGGCCCCTCATTTCCCCAGTATTTCTGCGCGTTTCGCATGTGCGACTCCGGCGCAATAAAGCGCCCTGCGCGCTCGCGGTGATTGCGATTGAGACGAAGTTGCAATAATTGCGCGCGATGGCCCTGCCGATTTCGCCCAATCTCCTCGTCACCTTGGCCCTGCTGCTCAAGACCAAGAGCGTCAGCGGCACTGCCCTTGCGCTCGGCGTAAGCCAGCCGAGCGTGAGCCGGTCGCTATCCCAGCTGCGCACGGCGCTGAAGGACCCGCTGCTGGTGCGCTCCGGCAGCGGCATGGCCCGCACCCACCGGGGTGAGGAACTGGTCGAGCGTCTGGCCGACTGGATGGTGACGACATCGGCCCTGCTGGTGGAGGAAAGCTTCGATCCGGCCCGCGTCGAACGCCGCTTCCGCGTGGCCACCACCGATTTCGGCGTCATGTCCGTGCTGCTGCCTGCCATGGCCGCCTTGCGCGAAGAAGCGCCTGCGATCGCCATCGATATCGTGCCGCTGAGCCACGCCACCCACCGCGCCCTGGCCGAGGGCGAGGTGGACCTGGCGATCTCCGGGCTGGATCACGACCCTTCGCAGCTGCACCGGGCCTTGCTGTTCGAGGACGAATTCCTCTGCGTCACCCGCGCCGACCATCCTTTGGCCGGAAGCGACGAACGGGTGCCGGTGGCGGATTTCCTGGCCCATCCGCACCTCGGCATTACCGTCAGCGAGGCGGAACTGGACCGGGTGACGATGACCCTGGGCGCCGCGGCTGCCACGCGGAAGGTCGCCGCGAGCCTGCCCTATTTCGGCCTGGCCCCGGCCATGCTGGCGGCAGGCGATCTCGTCATGGTCATGCCCTCGCGCGCGGCCGCCCATTTCGACGCGCGCCACGGCCTGGCCACGCGTCCTGCCCCGGCGGAACTCGGCCTGCTGCAATACTGGCTGCTCTGGCACGAGCGCAGCCACCGCGACCCCGCCTCACGCTGGCTGCGGGAGCGGCTGGCACGGATCTGCCGGAGCGCGGTTCCAGACGCGATTCCTGAATAGTCGATATTCGATCTTGATTGTTGGCCTTCGGCTAACCCCCCGCCAATGGCGCTACTGCAAAGCATTCGCATTAGTATTCCAAAGGGGGAATCGTGATCAACAAGTTCAAGCTGCGCGCAGGCGCGGCTACCCTGAGTCTCGCCGTAAGCATGGCGGGCAGTTTCGTAGCACCCGCACAGGCGGAAGAAGCCGCTGAAGGCACCGGCGCCTCCACCATCGTCGTCACCGCCACCAGCCGCGAGCAGGAAGTGAAGGACGCACCGGCTTCCATCAGCGTCATCACCCGCGAGGAGCTGGAACGCCTGCCCTATCGCGAAGTGACCGACGCGCTGATGGAGATCCCGGGCGTTACCGTCACGCCCGGTGAGGGCAACAGCCGCGATATCTCGATCCGCGGCATGTCGCCGCAGTACACGCTGATCCTGGTCGACGGGAAGCGCCTGAACAGCCGCGAAACCCGCACCAACGGCGGCAACAACTCGGAGGGCGGCATGCTGCCCCCGCTGGAATCGATTGAACGCATCGAAGTGGTGCGCGGCCCGATGTCCTCGCTCTACGGTTCCGATGCCATGGGCGGCGTCGTCAACGTCATCACCCGCCGCATCGCCAGCGAATGGCGCGGCAGCGTGCGCGTGAACGGCACGATGCAGCTCGGCAGCGACTACGGCAATTTCTACGACGGCAACTTCTACCTCTCCGGCCCGCTGACCAAGGGCGTGGGACTTCAGTTGCAAGGCTCGCTCAATCGCCGCAGCGAGGATCGCGTCGTCGGCGGCACGCCCGAGCGCAAGGATGAGAGCCTGGGCGGCAAGATCGGCTTCTCCGCCGGTCCCGACCACGACTTCCTTGTCGAGGGTGGTTTCTACCGCCAGGAAGTGACCGCAACGGCGGGCAAGACCGTGGAAGTGACCGCGACCGTTCCCGAAGGCACTCTCAACACCCAGACCCAGGAACGCTATGTCGCCGCGCTCAGCCACTCGGGCCGCTGGGGCTTCGCCAATTCGGAAAGCTACGTCCAGTACGAAGACGCCAAGAACCTCGAAACCACCAAGCGGATCAAGAACACCGTCGCCCAGTCGATCTGGTCGGTGCAGCTGCCTTCCAACATGCTCAGCCTCGGCGGTTTCTTCCGTAACGAAGACCTGACGGACACGGTCGGCAATCTGCTGCCGGGCTCTACCCGCGGCGGCGCCAGCCGCACCAACTGGGCGCTGTTCGCCGAGAACGAGCTGTCGATCCTCGACAGCCTGCGCCTGACCGGCGGCATCCGCATGGACAATGACGAACAGTACGGCAACCACTGGACCCCGCGTGTCTACCTCGTCTGGAACACCACCGAGCGCCTCACCCTGAAGGGCGGCTACTCGCAGGGCTTCCGCGCACCGAACCTGCGCCAGACCCTGCCCGACTGGGGCCAGGCCAGCCGCGGCGGCACGATCTACGGCAACCCCGACCTCGAAGCGGAAACCTCGCGCACGATCGAGGCGGTGGCCATGTACGAAGGCAAGGGCTTCGAGGCCAGCCTGACCGCCTACGACACCCGCTTCAACGACAAGATCACGCGCCTGACCTGCGAACAGGCCGGGGCCTGGTGCGTCGACGAGCCGCTCAGCTCGATCGGCCGTCCGCCGACGACTTACGTGAACGTCGACAAGGCGAAGGTACGCGGTATCGAGGCCACCGTCTCGCTCGACCTCACCCGGACCCTGCGCGTCAACGCCACGGGCACGCTGACGGATTCCAAGCAGCTTACCGGCGCCAGCGCGGGCATGGCGCTCAACGACACGCCCAAGCAGCAGGCCAGCGCCTCGCTGAACTGGCGTCCCGACGATCGCCTCAGCATGTACGCCCGCGCCGTCTATCGCGGCGAGGAAGCCGTGACCGAGGCGCAGATCAGTGGCAACAACCTTGTCGTCGAATCCTACACGACCGTCGATCTCGGCGGATCGTACAAGGTTTCGCCCGGCTTCACGTTCCACGCCGGCGTGCAGAACCTGTTCGACAAGCGCCTGGACTACGAAGAGGCCGGCTACATGATCGACCCGGCCCGCGTCTGGATGGGCGTGACCGCCCGCTTCTGATCTCAACGAGGCGCCCCGGCAGGTCCGGGGCGCCTTTTTCTTCTAGGCCTTTTTCTTCTAGGATTGCCATGACCATTCGCACGCTTCTGCTGGCGGGCCTTGCCCCTGCGACACTTGCCGCCGCGCTCGTCACCCCGGCCCATGCGCACCGCGCCTGGCTGCTGCCTTCCACCACCACGCTGTCCGGCACCGGGCAGGTCGTCTCCGTGGACGCGGCTGTCTCCAACGACCTGTTCCACCCCGACCATGTCGCCCTGAAGACCGACCAAATCACCGTCGAGGCGCCCGACGGCAGCAAGGGCCTGATCGAGAATGCCGCGACAGGCCGCCACCGCTCCACGTTCGACGTGACGATCGACAAGCCCGGCACCTGGAAGATCGGCACCAGCCGCACGGCCTATGCCGGAACCTTCATGCTGAACGGCGAGGAATGGCGCGTCGGCGGCCGTCCTCCCCGCCCCGCCAAGCCCGGCACGCCCAAGCCCAGCACGGGCGCGCCGCCGGTCCGCCGCGTCGCGGGCCTTGCCGATATTCCGGCCGGGGCGACCCAGGTGAAGCTGGCGGAAGTGCTTTCCACCAATGCCGTCTTCGTCACCGCCGATGCGCCCACGAAAACCGTGTTCACCAGCGGCAAGGGTCTGGAACTCGATCCCATCACCCACCCCAGCGCGCTCGTTTCCGACGAGGAAGCGCGTTTCCGCTTCCTGATCGACGGCAAGCCCGCAGGAGGCGTGAAAGTCACGCTGGTGCCGGGCGCCAAGAAGTTCCGCGAGGCCGAACAGGCGCAGGAACTCGTGACCGACGCCCAGGGCCTGCTGACGGTAAAGTGGCCGCTCGCGGGCATGTACTGGCTGAGCGCCGCCGCCAGCGACACGAAGCCTTCCGAACGCCGCGCGCAGGAACGCCGCATGACTTACGTCACCACGCTGGAAGTCGTGGCCCCCTGATCCGAAAAGCGGTCACCGGGGTTCCACGCGAACCCCGGTGACTGTTTGAAAATTCGCAGTATGCGAATTTTGCGGCACCGGCCCTCGCCCCCACCCTACCACCCATCGGTAGTATCCTGCGGGTGGTAGGGTGGGGGCGAGGGCCGGTGCCGATCTAAAATGCCCTTTCGGGCATTTTTCAAACAGACACTCAGATTTCCAGCTGGCTGCCCAGTTCGATCACCCGATTGGTGGGCAGTTTGAAGAACTCCATCGCGCTCTGGGCATTGCGGACCATCAGAGCGAAGAGCTTCTCCCGCCAGAGCGCCATGCCCGGACGGCTCGACGGGATCAGGGTCTGGCGGGAGAGGAAATAGCTCGTCTCCATCGCCTTGAACGGCCCGCCCGCGCGATCCTCCAGCGCCAGCGCGGCGGGAATGTCCGCCTCGTCCATGAAGCCGTAGTGCAGGACCATGCGGTAGAAGCCCTGCCCCAGGTCCTCCACTTCACAGCGATCCGCCTGCGCGACATGGGGCACACCCCGGTTGGCCACCGTCAGGATCACCACGCGGTCGTGCAGGATGTGGTTGTGCTTGAGGTTGTGCAGCAGGCCCGGCGGCACGCCGTCCGCGCTGGAGGCCAGGAATACCGAAGTTCCCGGCACCCGGCGCACCCGCTCTCCCACTGACTTGAGGAACGTGGCGAAAGGGATCGAATCCTCGTGCAGGCGCGTGCGTACCAGCCGCCTGCCCGTGGCCCAGGTCGTGAGCAGGGTGAAGACCACCACCGCCACCAGCAGCGGGAACCAGCCGCCGTCCGGGATCTTGGTTGCGGTGGAGGCAAAGTAGAGCCCGTCTATCGCCAGGAAGCCCAGCGTTACCGCGCCCGCCAGCGCCGGATGCCATTTCCATACCGTCAGCGTCAGCACGCCCAGCAGGCAGGCGGTAATGAGCATGGTCCCGGTCACCGCGATCCCATAGGCGGCGGCCAGATTGCCCGAGCTGCGGAAGCCGAACACCAGCAGGATCACCATGACCAGCAGGCCCCAGTTGACCAGCGGCACATAGATCTGGCCCGCCGCCTTGGCGCTTGTGTGCAGGATCTTCAGGCGCGGCAGGAAGCCCAGCTGCACGGCCTGCTGCGAGACCGAGAAGGCACCCGAGATCACCGCCTGGCTGGCGATGACGGTGGCCATCGTCGCCAGCGCCACCAGCGGCAGGCGCGCCCAGTCCGGCGCCATGAAGAAGAACGGATTGCTGATCGCCTCGGGATTGCGCAGCACCAGCGAGGCCTGGCCCAGGTAGTTGAGCAGCAGGCATGGGAAGGCCACGTAGAGCCACGATATCGAGATCGCCTTGCGGCCGAAGTGCCCCATGTCGGCATAGAGCGCCTCGGCCCCTGTCACCGCCAGCACCACGGACCCAAGCGCCAGGAAGGCCAGCTTGGGGTTCACCAGGAAAAATTCGAAGGCATGGTGCGGGCTCAGTGCCGATACCACTTCGGGCGCTTGGACGATGGAATGGATGCCCAGCCCGGCCAGCACCAGGAAGTAGACGATCATGATCGGCCCGAACAGCTTGCCCATTGCGGCCGTGCCGTGGGATTGCACCGAGAACAGGCCGAGCAGGATGACCAGGGCTATCGGCAGCACGAACCGGGAAAAACCGGGATTCACCACCGTCAGCCCTTCCACCGCCGACAGCACCGACATGGCAGGCGTGATGATCGCATCGCCGTAGAACAGGGCGGTGGCCATCACCCCCAGCATGGCGATCAGCGGGCTCCAGCGGTTCTTGCCGATGGTCCGGCCGATCAGCGCCAGCAGCGCCAGGCTGCCGCCCTCGCCGTTGTTGTCGGCACGCAGGATGATCAGGACGTACTTGATCGTGACGATCAGCATCATCGTCCAGAACATCAGCGATATCACGCCGTACATGTGCAGCCGGTCCACCACCAGCGGGTGATGGCCGATGAAGCTTTCCTTGAGGGCATAGAGTGGCGACGTGCCGATATCGCCGAACACCACACCGATGGCGCCGATCGACAGCGCCGTGAGGCTTTCATTGGGGCCATGATGCCCGGAAGTCTCACTCATGGATATGCGCCTGCTCTTGCGTAAGTATCGCGCGCGCGAAGGCGCCGCGATGCTTATGAATTCTTTATGGGAAGCGCGCAATTCCCCGCGGCGGCGGCATGGCTGCGGTTTGCCGCGCGCAGCGGGGAAAAACCGGCATAGCGGCCGGGCCGCAGCCAGAGCGCCGTCACCACGCCCATCCCGATGGCGCTGGTCGCCGACCATGCCAGCTTGTCCAGCGGCAGGAACGCCGAGGAAGCCGCGAGGATCGCGAAGTCGATCAGGATCTGGCTGCGCCCGATGTTCCAGCCGCGCCGCTGCTGCAGCCAGACGGTGACGATCCCCACGCCGCCCACGCCCGCGCCGTGCCGCACCACCGCGAGCGTCCCCATGCCCAGCAGCGTGCCCGCGCCGACGGCGGCAGCGAAGGGATCCTTCACCTCGATCGTCATGGCATGTTCCGACAAGACCGAGGCAAGCGCGATGCCGCCGCTCGCCGCGATCGTGCGCAAGGTGAACAGCGAACCCATGGCCCGCAGCGCCAGGAACAGGAACGGCACGTTGAGCGCGGCGAACAGCAGGCCCGGCGGCAGCGGCAGGAAATGCCCCACCAGCAGCGCCAGCCCCGCCATGCCGCCCGTCACCAGTCCGGCCGAATGGAGGATCGTCAGCCCCAGCCCGATCAGCAGGCTCCCCACCGCCAGCGCGTAAATGTCCTCGATGCGGCCGTGGCGTATGGCGGTCATGGCGAAAACCTCGCTGGAGGGGTTGATTCGCGCGCCGTTTATGCAGTTGCGAAGGCGCTGTCGAGAGGCGGTTCTAACACGGAACAATCGCACTTTCCTAGGCATCTCCACGCAGGAAACGGCGCGCTGGAGCCGCCCCCGACCGCCGATTGTTTCGCACCTGCAAAATGCGCGCATAAGCGAGGGGTCGTCATTCCGGCTCGCACCGGGCGCAGCCTTCGGCTAGCTTCTGTGCCCAACCCGCCAACCGCCAGATCGACGATGACCGCCACGACCAGACTGAAGCTGCAAGCACGCCTCTATTGCGGCAAGGAAATCGCCATGGGCCCCGGCAAGGCCGACCTGCTGGAGGCGATCGACCGCGAAGGTTCGATTTCCGGCGCCGGACGGGCGATGGGGATGAGCTATCGCCGGGCCTGGCTGCTGGTCGACGCGATGAACCGCTGCTGGAACGCCCCGCTGATCGAAGCCGTCCCTGGCGGCGGGCGCGAGCGGGGCGCCCGGGTCACTCCGGTAGGGCAAGCAGTGCTGGCCCGGTTTCGCGCGCTGCAGGCCCGCATGGCAATGCTGGAAGGGTCGGAGGAATATGCCGCGCTGGCGGATGCCCTGCGCGATGCCCCCCTCCCCGCAAAGGCGGATCACGAGCAGGACTGACCCGCGCGAGCGCTTTCCCGTGAACCTCTCCCGCCCCGGTGCGTTGCCTGCCTGATGCTGTTTCGTCCTTCCGCACAGCGTGGTCCGATGCCCTCGCTCCCGCGCCGCGTCTTCGCTGCGGCGCTGCTCTGCGCCGCCCTTTGCGCCAACACCGCTCCCCCGACCCCCGCCGATCGCTATGGCGCGCTTTTCACCGCCGTTCAGGAACAGCGCATCTTCGAGGACGGCAAGACTTTCGTGGACGCCGTGCCCAAGGCCCCGCCCGAAGAGATCATCCGCTCCTACGCCGCCCAAACGCCCAAGACCCCTGCCGAACTAAAGGCATTCGTGCTTTCCCATTTCACGGTGCCGGGCGTGAACGAGACCCCGGCCCTGCCGCTGCGCCAGCATGTCCAGGCGCTCTGGCCGCACCTCGTCAGGCGCGACGCAGCGGAAAGCGCTCCATATGCCTCGGCCATCGCCCTTCCCGGTCCCTATGTCGTGCCGGGCGGGCGGTTCCGGGAGATGTACTACTGGGATTCCTACTTCACCATGCTCGGCCTTGCCGCCGATGGGCGCGACGATCTGGTCGAAAGCATGATCGACGACTTCGTGAGCCTGATCGAGCGCTTCGGCCACATTCCCAACGGCACCCGCACTTATTACCTCAGCCGCTCGCAGCCCCCGTTCTTCGCGCTCATGCTCGATCTGTCGAAGCAGACCGACCCGGCCCTGCGCGCCCGCCGTCTCGCCGCGCTGCGCAAGGAACACGCCTACTGGATGGCGGGGGAAAGCTGCGCCAGGCAGGCCCGCAAGCCGTGCGACCGCGTCATGCCGATGCCGGACGGCAGCCTGCTGAACCGCTACTGGGACGACCGCGACACACCGCGCGATGAATCCTTCGCCGAAGACCGCGCGACGGCTGCGAAGACCCCCGATCGTCCGGCCACGCAAATGTACCGAGACTTGCGCGCCGGCGCGGAAAGCGGTTGGGACTTCAGCGCACGCTGGCTGACCGATCCGCGCGATCTCTCGACGATCCGAACCACCGTCATCGTTCCCATCGATCTCAACGCCCTGCTCTGGGCCATGGAAACAGGCATTGCCAAAGGCTGCGCCGAGGCTGCCGATCGGCCCTGTCAGCGCGAATTCAACCGGCGCGCCGATGCCCGCAAGGCCGCGGTCGACCGCTATCTCTGGCGCGGCAAGGAAAACCGCTACGCCGACTGGTCCCGCGACAGCCGGAAGCCGACCGCCGTGCTGAGCAGCGCCACGCTTTATCCGTTGTTCATCGGCATGGCCTCCCCCGCGCAGGCAAAGGCCGTTGCAGCCACCACGCGAGACAAACTGGTCGCCCCAGGCGGTCTGCGTACTACGGCCGTGCGCAGCGGCCAGCAGTGGGATGCCCCCAACGGCTGGGCCCCACTCCAATGGGTCGCGCTCGACGGGCTAGGCCGCTACGGCGAGCACGACCTGGCCCGCGACATCGCCAGCCGGTGGATCAGGACGGTCAGCGTCACCTACCACGACACCGGCAAGATGCTGGAAAAGTACGACGTGGAGGAGCAATTGCCCGGCGGTGGCGGAGAGTATCCGCTGCAGGACGGCTTCGGCTGGACCAATGGCGTGACCAGCGCAATCCTCGAACGCTATCCGACAATCGCACCCTGATCCCTTCGCTAGATCCAAGGCCGCAAGCTGAATGGGGTGTATTGTCTGGTAGGCGAATTCCCTCCACGAAGGGTCCGAGCTTGAGGTGCTACGATGCGGACCTCTTCTCCAAAGAAAGCGCATCGATATTGAATTCCAATGCAGCGATAGACCTGACCACCGTCAAGGCCGCCGAGTATCTGCGCCTCTCCTCTCGCACGCTTGAACGACTGCAAGTTGTTCGGCGGTTGACCGTCTTTCAGAAAATTAGGATGACGGGTAGTCTACACGCTTTCAGATCTCGAAGTATAAGCCAGTCACTGTTCATTCGACAAAGCAAGTCAAGTGAGCGCATCCTGACCGTTAGATTGCCTCGATGGACAGTGCTAAGATGCAACGGCAGCGACCGGCATCAGCCATTAGATCGGCGGGCGGGAAAAGACGAACCGCTGACGAAGAAATTTGCTTGAGAAGTGCAGATCTGACTGATCGACCTCCGATTACCCGCCCTATCATTTCGTTTAGGCGAGTTGTTGTTGCAGAATATTGGCCGCATTGTAGCAGTGAAAGGCTGTCACCTTGCCCGCTTTCATATGGAACACGTCGCAGCATGGCACGTCGATACGCTTGCCAGTTGGCGGCACAAGGCCGGCGGGCGTCATCAGGGTACCCCGATGCTCTCCACGAATGGCCAGTTCGACGACGACGAGATCGTCGGTCGCATCAATATGTAGGATCTCACGGTGCACATCCGGAAAGGCTTCAGCCATGCCACTTGCGACCAGGGCAATGTCCTCACCGCGAAAGTCCATCCCGGCAGGAACGTTGCGCGCATAGCCGTCCGGTGCAAAGCAGGACAGGAAGCCAGGAAGGTCCAGGCTGGCCCCTTCAGCTGCCGCGTAAAGCTTCTCAATCGTTTGAATATTCCGTTCCATCCAGAGTGTCCTTCCTTGCGAGAGCCGAGCGTTCGCCCGGCTTTGGCAACGCTCAACACTCCACACAGACATCAAGTTACAATCATGGCAGTACCTACCTAAAGGTAAGTAGGAGATTGCACTTGGAGATGGTGGATAGCCCTTGCGGTCTCGACGTCTCGTTGAAGGTGATCGGAGGCAAGTGGAAGCCCTTGATCCTCTATCACATTCAGGGTGGCCCGACCCGTTTTTCTCAGGTGAAGAAGCGTGTCGCGGGCATCAGCGAGAAAGTCCTCATCCAGCAGTTGCGAGAACTGGTCGCGATGAATGTACTCATCCGCCGGGACCACCAACGTGTGCCGCCGATGGTCGATTATGCGCTAACGCCGTTTGGCGAGACATTGGTCGAGGCGCTGCGGCCACTGTGCGAATGGGGGACGCAAAATCGCGCTCGAGTGGCAGCAACTGTGATGGCGGCCTCGGCCTCAGTCTGAATTCGCGCATAACCGCGACCGAATACAGGCGCCTTTGCCACGAGGAGCCGACAGGCTATGCTTGGTGCATGCAAGATCGACAGGACCATTTCGCCTTTTGTGTACAGCTGTTTGGCGGCACGACAGCTTTTGCTCGGCGTCTCAGGATCGATGAACGGGCTATCCGGCGGTTCATCAACGGCGAGCGCCCCATCAGCGACAGCCTATTGCAGGATACCGCGAAGGCCTTGCGAGACCTCGCCTCGGAAGCCAGCGCAGCTGCAGACACTATCTCTGTCAATTTGACCGCTAGACCCAGCGACTTCTGATCGGTTAATCGCCCCTTCTTCGCCGTTCAGGCGCCATTGCTCGTCCTCAGAAGAACATCGAAGGGAGCCGAATGATTGGCTATCTCGCGGACGGCGAGGTTGGACGATCCAAGGAGGCAGCTTCAACCATATCAAAACGCTATTGGCGGCATTCGACTGCCTCGAAGCCGACTGACCGGACGTATGTCAGGCGATCGATACATTTTGCGGGTGAAGGCATAGGCCTTTGCATTCGCCGCCACCCACGATAGGCGCGCGTCATGATGAACATTCCCTGGGACCAGCCCGCAACGCTGATCGATCTGGATGGCAAGACGCCGGTTATCGGATCGATGCTCGAATGCGTAATGCACTTCTCACTTTTCAAGCCTTTCGCAAAGGAGCAGGCCCGCATCCTGCTGACGCGGCCCGTGTTTCCCGAAGGCCGCAAGACCCGCACCTGGATTCTCAATCCAGATGAAATCCAGAAACTTGTCGAGCGGCTCAATGCCGAGAAGAATGCGGCCCAGTAAGCCCGCCGCACTCAAGCAGTATCCTTCGCGTTGATCGTAGCGGCAAGAGCGAGGATCGTGCGCGCGTGCCGCAAGGCCACAGCTTCTCGGTTCGCACCATAACCACCGCCCAGGGTGCTCGCCAGCGGGATGCCGCGCCGCTTCGCTTCTGTCGCTACAAAACGATCGCGGTTCGTAAGGCCTTCGTCGGTCAAGGACAACCTGCCGAGCTTGTCGTCCCTATGGGCATCGACGCCTGCCTGCAGCAGAATCAGCTCCGGCAGGAAATGATCGAGAACCATGGACAGCGATCCGACCAGAGCGTCCAGATAGCCCGCATCGTCCGTCCCATCGGGTAGCCCGACATCCAGTGAAGAGCGCGCCTTGCGGGTAGGGAAGTTCTTCTCGGCATGAATGGAAAGCGTGAAGATGTCGCTGCGCCCTGCGGTCAGGGCGGCAGTGCCATCGCCTTGATGCACGTCGAGATCGAGGATCAGGATGCGCGAGACATCACCCTCTTCGATCAGCCTGTTGGCGGCGAGTGCCAGATCGTTGAACACGCAGTAGCCCGCGCCGGTATCGGCCAGGGCGTGGTGACTCCCGCCAGCGGAATTGGCGGCATACCCATGCTGCAGCGCCAGCTTCGCCGCGAGCCATGTGCCCCCGGGGGAGAGCTGCGATCGACGGGATATCCGCTCGTCGATCGCAAAACCGATCCGGCGCTCTTTGGCGGCAGGCACCGAGCAATTGATGACCTCGTCGACATAGGCCGGGTCGTGGACAGCCTCGAGCCATTCCCGCGGCATGACCTCGGGCGCATGGACTTTCATTGGCATGTTGCTTTCGCCCAGCGCACGCATGACCAAAGCGTACTTGTCATGCGGAAATGTGCCCGCTTGCTCGGTTTCGACCACGTAACCGGAATGATGGACGACATGCAGCATGACTTGCAGGTAGAACGCCAAGACGCGCAGGTCGAGCAGCATTGCTGGGAATGAGATCTGACGATTTCAGCAATGTTTTTTCCGCCACCGGTGGCCCAAGTCCGACCCATTAACGCCATTCAACGACAAATTTCGCATTCCCAGGTGCGGTCTGGTCCGCTTTTCATTTTCGATGCTCAACCTCAAATGCTACTTGAAGACACAAATGTTGCTCCGCCTCGGGCTTGGCATGAGCGGAGCAACTACTTCCACGAACCCCGCAACCGTCTCTTCTTGCTGACTCGCCGTGCTGGTGCTTCTGCGCAACCAGCCTTCCCGCGCTACTCTGGCTTGTGTTCCAGTGTAAAGCTGAGCGTCGCCGTGAGTTCGACATTGCGGTACTTGGCGGGATTGTCGCTCGGTCCGTTGTAGACGGCATGAATGACATTGAGACCTTGGTTTCGCACGACGAGCGTGACCGTACCGTCCTTGCCTGTGACCAATTCCTTTGCATCCGGGTCATTCACGAAATCGGCGATGACGCGGGCCCCGGCCACCGGATGGCCCTGAAAGAGAACCTGGTACTTCAGCTTCTGCCCCAGCAGCTTTGGGATCGGACCGACCGGAACGATCTGAAGCGTCTGCCCGGGCAGTGCAGAGACGCTACCAAGCCATTCGCTTTGGATCCGAACCGCATACTTGATATTGTTGGTCGAGACCTCGGCTCCGGGCATCTCATCAAGGCCCTTCTTTTCGTACTTGCCGCCTTTCATGCGCGACCATACGCCGTTCTGCAGCACAGCAGTGACGAAGGCAGGCTTGGCTTCGGTCTCGACGAGCATGGCGAGGCCCGAGACGTGGTGCGACGCCTTGATCGGCTTGCCCTCGTCATCAAAAGCCGCGACCGTGTCGATCAGCGGCTCGCGCTTCACCATATCCATATCATCGGCGCCCTCACCGTAGACGAGCACGATCTGCTTCGAGCGTTCGGTAAGGTATATGCCGTGGGCATTTGCTGGCACGGCACAAAGCGTGAGCAGTGAGGTGAGGATCGTGGCATTCAACGCGGTCTTCATCATGCACATCCTTCCGTTAATTAGATCTATGCCGAGGTGGAGATCGCAGCCACAGGCAGGTGTGGCGCCGCGCATCACAGGCCAACCGTGATGCTGGCGACGGCGCTCAGGGGAGCGCCGGGATAGAGATTGCTGCCGAAGCCGCGCTCGGCGTACTTCCTGTCGAGCAGGTTGTTGACGTTGACCTGCAGTTTCACGTTCTCTGCCAGAGGATAGTATGCGAGCAGGTTCACCGTGGCGTAGGGCCTGATGTACGGTGCTGTTGTCGCCATGCCCGCTATGCGTCCGCCCACATATGTAACCCCGGCACCAACGCCCAGGCCCTTGAGGGCGCCGTCCGGAACCTCATAGACATTGAGCAGGCTGGCCGAATGACGGGGCGTGTTGGGAAGGCGCTGCCCCAGGGTAAGGCGGTTGTCCTTCGTCACCTCGGAGTCGGCGTAGGCATAGCCGCCCACCACCCGCCAAGCGCGCGTGATGTTGCCGGTGACGGAGATGTCGATGCCTCGGCTGCGGACTTGGCCCGCGGCTATGCTGTAATCAAGGTTGTACGGGTCGGTCGTGGCGACGTTCTGCTTCGTTGTGTGGAACAGCGCCGCCGTCGCGCTCAACTTGCCATCCAGCAATTCGACCTTCACGCCCGCCTCGTAGCTGGTGCCCCGTTCAGGGTCGAGAACATTGCCGTTCACGTCGGCCGCCGTGTTCGGCTTGTTGGAACGGGCATAGCTGCCGTAAAGCGAGACTTGTCTGGTAAGCACGAAGACCGTGCCCAGACGCGGGGTGAACACCGTCTGCTTGAAGGCGGAAGTCACGCCGTTGCGCAGGTTGAGGTTGTCGCTTTTGAAACGTTCGAGCCGCCCGCCGACCAGTACCTTCAGCCAAGGCAGCAGCTACAGCATATCCTGCGCATACCCGGCGAAGGTGCGCGTCTGCGTGCGGATGCTGGTGAAGCTGCCGTTGAGCGGCGGAATGGCCGATCCGTAAGCCGGGGCGAAGATGTCGATCGTGAAGGGCGAGAGCGTCGGGCTCGAATTGCGGATCACCTCGGTATAGTGAAACGCCTCGAATTCGGCGCCCAGCAGCACTTCATGTTCGATCGTGCCAGTGGCGAACTTGCCGGTCAGGTTGACCTGCGCGTCGAGATCGCGCCACCTCAACGTCCGTTCGCTGTAGGTGCGCACCAAAGTGCGGCCATCTGCGCGCACGCTGGAAGCCTGGATTCCGGGACCGCCCAGTTCGCCGTTGTAGTACTGCGTCCCCGCGCGCAGCTTCCAGTCTGGACCGAGCTTATAGTCGGCAACGATGTTCCCGAGCCCGTTGCGTACGCGCCAACGGCCGACCGAAGGCTCCCCGAAGAACCGGGAAGAAGGAATGGCGATGGCAAGCTGGTTACTGAAAGCGGGATTGCCGCGATCGAGCGGCGTCTTGACCTCCACGAATTCGCTGCCGAGCGTGAAGGTCAGGTCTGAAGAAGCATCCCAGGCGACCACAGGGGCAACGACGATGCGATCGGACTGAACATAGTCACGGAAGGTGTCTCCTCCTTCCAGCGCCGCACCAAAGCGATAGCGCACGGTCCGGCCACTATCGACGGGGCCGGTGGCATCCACTGTGCCGCGCCATCCGCCGAAGCTGTCGATCCGGCCGCTGACGGTCTGTGCAATCCGATCGGCGGGCGGGCGCGAGACGATGTTGAAGGTGCCGCCCGGATCGCCGCGACCATAGAGCAGCGCTGCCGGGCCGCGCAGGACGTCCACGCGCTCAACCGCGATCGAATCCGGCGCAGGTGGATAGCCGCGGTTCATCGGGAAACCGTTGCGGAAATATTCGGAGGAGGTGAAGCCGCGCAGGTTGTAATCGGTCAGGCCGGTGCCGCCAAAGTTGTTGCCGCGCGTGATGCCGCCCGCGTAGGCCAGCACGTCCTCGACGCGGTTGGCCTGGAGATCGTCTACCACCTGCCGGGTCAGCACCGTAACCGATTGGGGCACTTCGAGGAGCGGCGTGTCGGTGCGTGTCGCGCTGGTCGAGCGAGTGGCATTATAAGCGCCGCTCTTGCCGGTGACGATGATCGGATCGTCGATGTTATTGGGTTCGGCAGCTTGCGCCAGCTCTGGGAATTGCCCGGCGGCGGCGGGCGCGCGCAGGTCACGGCCGGCGCCGAATTGCGCTGGGAAAATTACAATGCATGGAAGGCGCCCTATGCGGGCCTTAATCCGGTCGGTTCGGGCGCGGATTTCCCGTACTTGCGTGAAAACGACAACGACTTCATCGCGATGAGCCCAAATGCGGACATCAACGCCAGCCAGGCCGTCCAGTCCGCCCACGCCGAAATCGGGCTGCCGCTGGTAACCGAGGCCAACAGCTTCCCGCTGTTCCATCGCCTCGAACTGGGCGCGGCGATCCGGCATGAACGCTTCTCGATCCACGGGCAGAGCACCACGCCCAAGTTCAGCGTGCTGTGGGCGCCGACGTCGTGGCTGCGCCTGCGCGGCTCCTACAACGAGAGCTTCCGCGCCCCCAACCTTGCGCAGACCAACACCAATCCGCTGCTGCGCGTGAACTACACCGCAGATCCCTATCGCGAGGATATGACCAATTCCGCCGCCGACAGCAGCGGCCCACGCCGCACCTATCGCCAGGGCAACGACCGCCTGAATCCCGAACGCGCCAAGAGCTGGAACTTCGGCGTGGTGGTGGACGTGCCGGGCCTTGCGCGGCCTGTCCTTCACGGCCGAGTACTGGAAGATGCACCAGCGCGACGCCATCACCACTTACGGTAATTCCGAAGTGCTGGCCGCCGACGAACTCGCGCTCGATCTCGCCACGCAGGCCGCTCTCGCATCCGGCAAATCGATCGACCAGATCGACCTCGGCTCGGGCACCTCGGGCTACCTCGGCAGTTCGCGCGGTGACCGACGCCGACCGCGCGGCGTTCGCCGCCTACAACGCCACGCAGCCCACCAACACCACCAAACGCGCGGTCGTGGCCAAGTGATCCGACACCATTCTCTGGACCACCCCGGGCTAGAGTTTCCCGGCCAAGTTCACGGTGACGGGCTGGGCGCGTCATCGGGTTTCATCAGCGTGATCTGGGGCTTGTTGCCGATGGCACCGTGCGGCCGATCCTCGTTGCAGTACCTGCGCCAATCCTCCAACTTTTCGCGGGCATTTGCAAGTGCCAGGAACCAATGGGTGTTCAAGCACTCGGCCCGGAAGCGACCGTTGAACGCTTCGATGTAGGCGTTGTCGGTGGGCTTCCCAGGCCGGGAGAAGTCCAACGTCACGCCGTTGGTGTAGGCCCACAGATCTAGATCGCGGCTGATGAACTCAGAACCCTGGTCAACTCGGATCGTCCTGGGATACCCGACCACGGCACAGGCCACCTCAACGGTCTGCACGACATCTTCGCCGCGGTAGCTGAAGCGCGGATCGAGCACCGGCGAGAACCGTGAGAACGTGTCGACCACGGTCAGGACACGGATCTTGCGGCCCGTTGCAAGCTGGTCATGGACGAAGTCCATGGCCCACACATCGTTCACGCGGGAGGCCGCGCAGCGGTCTTCCCTCAGCTTTGCCTTCACCCTTCGCTTGGGCGTCCTGTTTCGCAGCTGAAGACCCAACTCGTTGTAAATCCTGTGCGTTCGCTTCATGTTGATCTCCCAGCCTTCGCGGCGAAGAAGAACGTGCACCCGCCGGTAGCCATAGCGGACGCGGGTCTCACAGATCTCACGGATGCCGGCCTGCTCGCGGCGACGGGATTTGTAGTGATAGGTCGAGGTGTCCATTTCCAGAACCCGGCAAGCCCGGCGGATCGACACGCCCCAGTCACTGCGAACCCCGTTCACCAGCTCGCGTTTACGAGAGCGCCTGGCGCTGTATGGATCTGGGTGTGTGATTTGGGAAAGATTGGTGTTTGGTTGCGGGCGTAGGATTTGAACCGACGACCTTCAGGTTATGAGAAGGAACGCCTAATAATAAGATATTGAGTTAATGATATTATTTAATAACTTTTGCAATATGTGTTAGTACTTGCGCTAAATGAAGGCTCCCGCTGCAGGTCCTTTTTTTGTTTGCTTAGCCGGTGGATCCAGTTCGGAGCCTTCGCCATGATAATGAACCCACCCCCGACTGCTGCATCATCACGGCTGCTATCAAAACCAATCATATCCTTGCGTCAAATGCTGGGATACGTCGGCAAGCGGCCTCATCCGTTTTGCGGCGCCTATCATCGGAAGCCGGTCGGTAAAGGTCTGTGCCTACTGACCGCACCGACCGGTAGAGCCCGGGAAGTCAAAGTGCGCGGGCCTGCCGAAGCAGGTCGATCGCGGCTTCCCGGGTAACAATCCCCGTATAGCGAGCGATGTTGCCACAGAACCCGCCCACTCGCCCTTCTCGTTCAACCTGGGCTACCAGCGGTACGGCAGCCACAGAGCCGTCAACGTGCGTCACGCTGGCTTCCGCAAAGATTTTGACCCTGTTCTTACACATGGTAGCCAGGTCGCTCTTGCCCATACACCGCAATACGGTGGAGCCGGAAATAAGTCGCAAAGTAACGGTAGCCCTGTCGCCGGACGTGTCGCTCTGGGTACCTGTGAGATTCACATCTGCCACCAGATTCTGCAGCAGGAGCGAGACGGGATTCTCGATGTGATAGGCCTGGCAATAATTGCTGGCGACGATGACCCGATGGTCGGCGGCGGCAGCACCGGATAGCGAGATCGCTGGGCCAGTTGTCGAGGGCACTTCTGAAAAAGGCCCCGGAATGCCCTGATCGTCGGCTGCCGCCTTAATGGCGGCGAGATCGCTCAGGTACTCGACAGTGCGGGCGACGACCGAGCCGGGTACACTCGCCCCAAGCAGGGCCGCCGCAACGATGCAGGGCTGATCATGTTCTTGATGTGGGCGGCATAATGCTTCTGGATCATCTCGACGCTAGTGCGGCAATTCCGCGCGACCGCGTAGACATCAGCGCCTTCCATGAGCCGCAAACAGATGTACGTGTGGCGGAGCGAGTAGGCGGTTCGGGCTTTGCCATCCCGGTCCAGCTTAAGCTCGGCCCTGGCGAGCCCACCGTTGAACAGCTTGACGTGATTGCCGGGGAAGACCTTGTCGGTCGGCTTCGGAAGCTGAGCCTCAGGCGCGCTTCAGGCGCCTCATCAATTCCGGCCCAGCGCCTTCGCTGCGCCGCGCGGCGACTTTCCCGCTGCACAGGCTTGGGACGATTCAGCAGCCGCTCATAGGGGCGCACGGTATTGGGCATACTTTTGCAGAAACCCACCCCTCGCTTGCCGCGCACCTCGATTTCCAAGATCTGTTGCCCGGTTTCATCGTCGACGACGATTTCAACGTCACGGTGTTCAAAGTTGGAGGCTTCATCGGGCCTCAGGCCCGTGTTGGCCATAAACAGGACGTAGTCATGCAACTGCTGCGCGTTCCACGCAAAGTGCGCGTGGAACGGGGCTCCTGTTGCCTTGTAGAGCTGCTTGTACTCGGCAGGACTGAACCACGGCCGATGCTCCACCTTGCTCGAAGCGCGATAGAGGCTGGAGATGTCGGGTAGGTGCGACAACCAGCCATGGCTCACGGCGGTGCGCAGTACCTGGCGCAGCGTCACAATTTCGTTGTGAAGGGTTTTTCGGGTGGGCAGCTTGTCCGAGACCGGACGATTACTCTTCGAGTTCGGGTTGGCGATGCCCCGCGACGACATCCGGTGCACCCGGTATTCCTGCACTTTGCCGCCCGTGATCTCGGAGAGACCAAGGTCGCCAAAAAACGGCAGCAGATGCACGCGAAGACGAATACCATGTCCCTCCGTCCAACGCTTGCTGCGCTGGCCTTCGGTGATGATCTCGTATTCGCGAAGGAACTGGGCAGCAGCTTGGCTGAAAGTCTTCTCGGCCTTGAGGATGCGGGTATGCAATTTACCGCGCAGGCCAAAGTACCAATCTTCGGCAACCTGCTTGGCCAGCGATACGCTTTCCGTCTTGGTGGTGGCCCGGTGCTGCCTGCCACCAACCGATGCAGAACAATGCCAGTTGCCGCCGTCGATGCGCCGGTAAACCTGGACCTTTCCGCCTAAGATCTCGTGCCTCTGCATGACCAACCGCCAGTGCTACAAGGGGAGCCTTGGCGGGAATGTCTCACATATCGCAAAGCTGCGCAAATGTGCTAGCGTTGTGCTAGGCACATTGGGGGCCTTCGCCGATTCCGACGATCGTCTTAAGATGCTGTTTTGATTGTAAGTATTGTTTGCGGTGGTAGGATTTGAACCTACGACCTTCAGGTTATGAGCCTGACGAGCTACCGGGCTGCTCCACCCCGCGTCACCGTGTGCGTGCCTTGTTGAGAAGACACGAAGAGGGCCTTGG